>JAZNIQ010000080.1:0-9037 GCA_045577555.1 Candidatus Fimenecus sp. | reverse complement strand
GTATCTCTGGAGGTCTTCCTTGTACCACTTGAGAGGCTTGAGGTTTCTTGCGTTGTTGAACTGAGGATAATAGTATTCACCCTCGGGATCTGCACAGCTTGCTACGTCTGTTACGTGGCCTGTTGCAAGGTTGAGTGCAAGAGAAAGAGCTGTGTTATTGTATTCAAGCTCGTGCTTCTGTCCGTAGAAGAACCAGGATGTATCCTTATAATAGCAGGTTGAAATATCAATTGAGCCGTCAGGAGAAAGTTCTCTACCTTCAACATCTTCAAACTTTGTTCCATAAGGTACGTAAGATGTTCCCGGAGCGGTTGAATCAATATTAATGATTTCATCAGAGTTTGTTACAGGACTACTCTTTAAAAATCCGAAAAAGCTGTAATCACTTGTACAAGCACCGAAAGGAAGACCATAACCTGTAATAAATGAGAAGGTTACACCTTCAGCCTGAAGATTTGCGATATTCCGATGAAGTCTTGCTTTTGCTGCATAGAAATCCTCAACTTCTTTTCTTACAACGTCAGATGTGATGAAACCTGTTGCCATAACTTCTTCATATCTTGCAAGAGGAGCCATATTGCTAAGTGAAGGAGTTGTTCCGAAAAGTTCTGTTGCAAGACCTCTTAATGCCATATCAATAAAATCACGGAGAACCTGCTTAGGTGCTACACGAAGAGCAATATTTACAAGATAGCCCCAAGGCTCACCTACGAGGTCACCGATAATACCGTTATAGAAAAGGTCTGCAGACATAGGTTCACAATAACTCTGAGTGAGCATATCGGCAATAACTTCTGTGCCGTCCCACGCACCTACAATGCCTATTACTCTCTTAAGGTGATTTTCAGCAGTTGTAGGATATGCATCAATATAAGCAGTTGTAACCGATGCACCCATACTCATTGGAACAAGAATAACATCTTTTGCACCTACTTTATTATTTGCAAGAATTGTTTCGATAAAATCGTGAAGTCCTTCAACATTCTTTGATGTATAAGAAAAAGCATTATAATTGAAAACATAAAGAAAATCTTCATAGTTTTCACCAAATTTTTCTTTTGCTATATCTTCGCAAGGAATAGATGAGAAGAAGCGTTCTCTTGCTTCACTACGCATTTTGCCATCTTCACCCTTTGCCCAAGGAAATTCAGAAACAGGCATTGCATATCTTGGAGTTACAACTCTTGGGTGAGAATTGCCTTCTTCATCAACAAGATTGAACTTAAAAAGATTACGAAGAATCAGATTTATATCTTCCTGACTTATTGTGCATTTTCTTGTAATAGAAGAAGCAATAAGGTCAGTAACAACATTGACTATAGCACCAACGATCGATGGGTCTGAAAATGCTTCATCCATTGAATTGAAAAGATTCCATCTTGCCTTATATTTTCCTTCTGCAATGAGAGGAGCATAGTTTTCATAATCCTGAAGATTGCCGTTTTCAAAAGCACCTTCTTCTGTGTAACTTTCATCGAAAAGATAAGAATAGCTCTGTCCGATACCTGTTACAAAAACTATAAGACTGTTTTCGCCGTCTGCAAAAACGCTTTCCATATCGGAAACAGTAACTGTTTCCTGAGTTTTTTCACTTGCAGATGCAGGAATCAATGCCATAGGCATAATCATAGCAACAACAAGAAGAACAGCAATAAACTTTTTCATTTCTTGAACCCCTTTCGGATACTTTTTAAATATACTAACTTCAAATTAATATTATTTCTACATTTTAATGCCGGTAAGCATATAAATTATATCGGTAATTTGGAAATAAAGCTTAAAGAATACTATTTCAAAAATACCGAGAGTAGCATCAAGTTTTGTATAATCACCGAATTCGGTAAGATATTCTCCATCGTTAAGAACATATTCGGAAACTGTCAGCATTTCAGACTTATAAACAGATGTGTCAGCTTCATTAATTGTCAACATACGGATACCCCTTGTTGCAGGGTCACCATAAGACCCAAAAGTGCAACCGGGAGTGTTTACAATATCAACGCCGTCTTTCTCAACAGTGAATGAATTAAGATGGTCATGACCAGAGAAAACAGCAACAACATCACCGGTTTCTACAAAAGCATCAAACTGTCCGTAGTTATAGTAACCGGGACAAGGTGCTTCAAGAAGAAAACCATCCTTGATATTATATACATATGGTAAATATGTATAGGACTGTCCGTCATAATTCAGGGTTGCATCACCAAGTGCAAAGGGTGACTCATAAAACATCATTTCATAAATATCCTGAACAATGATATGCTGAAAAGCCATAGCATTTACTGTTTCTCCACCATTTGCAGTTTTAAGCTCTGCCGCTGTGTTTTTATACCATTCTATCTGGTCTGTATGAACACAATCATATCCAAGCTTATTACCATCGTCATCATAAGCATATGTATTTGAATCGAACATATAAAGATTATAAGCTATTTTGCTGCCATCAGAGCTTTTAACAGTAAGGTTGTGCGTACCAACACCTGAAAGTTCTGGAACTGCATCATATGCAAGACAGTATTCTCCGCCATAAAGCTTATACATCTCAAAAAGTTCTTCACGGGAAACGCCCTGCTCATCATCATGATTGCCAAAAACAAATGTGAAATATGTTTCGCAATCAACAAAAATTTCGCAAAGTTCTTTAATTGCATCAGCTTTAGTTTCCTTTGATGCCGTTGAGTTGTCACCACCGAGAATAACTATATCGGGATTATGAAGCTTAATCATATCTTTAATAAATGCAACGGTAGTTTTGTGAATGGGAAAATCGTCCTGGATATCACAGATATTAAAGATTTTGAACTCACCGTTTTCGTCAAATTTAAGCACATCATTTTCTCCTGGAATAGCCGCAAAAACAACAGCTGAATGAGAAAAAATAAGAAGTATGCTCAAAACAATTGAAATTACCTTTTTCATATTTAACCCTCCCGAATAATACATAATAATTTTACTACCAAAAAAAGTTATTGTCAAACCTATAATTTTTTCAGTATAATGTAAGAAAAAACAGAGCCAACACCTTGAAAGAGTGTTGACTCTGTTTTATTATTTAATGTAATTCAGAAAACTGCTTTTTGCTTTAATCAGCCTTCAAGCATACCGTGATATCTACCCATCCAATAAGGAAGTGAATAGGTTGTTGAACCTTCCATTTCACCAGGATTATGAGCATCGTCAAGGTCATATGACGAACCGTTGTACTTATGGAATGCTCTTTCGTCAGGTGCCGCAACAGTCTGTTCAAGTTTAGTAAGTCCAAATACCATACCGACTATTCTGAGAATCTTGCTGTTTGAATCCCAGAATTTAGGTGTATAAGCATTAGGGTCGAATGAAATCTCATTTGTTCCTCCGATACCTACATCGTCAAGGTCAAGTTCATATACGTCATCACGATTTTCGTTTGTTGCAAGGAATCTTCTTAAATCCATTGGATGACGTGAAAGTGACCAGGATGCAGTTTCAATAAGGCTGTTGCCATAAGCATCTGTCTTTTCTTCTTCAGGATATGCAAGCTGATAAACATAATACCAAAGAGGATTTTCACTGTTTTGCATTGAGAACCACCAATCATCAAGTGCTTCTCTGTAATACTTAAGAAGTTCTTCATCGTCTTCAAGCTGGAAAAGTGTATAGAAGCCGAGCATAGCCATTTCTTCGTCAGAATGGTTAAGAATCAACTTATAAATACTGTCAAACAACTTTGTTCCGACTGCATGACGGAGAATACGACCTAAAATAGGTGTTACGCTGTTTACATATTCAAGAATTGAAAGCTGGTATCTTTCAAGTTCCTGAGTCATAATTTCAGCATACTGATACTGCTCGTCAAATGCTGCCATTCTGTATTCGTCTTCCCACTTCTGATAACCGGTAACGTGTGCTGCAACCTTAAATACTGTAAGGAGAACCATAGCATTAAGTGGTGCACCACCAAGAACCTGACCATTGTGGAAATATGTTCTTGAGAACTTTGCCCATGTTGTAGGCTGACCTGAACCATCAACCATATTATATGAGTTATCAACAAGATGCTGTGCAAACTTATTCATTGTGTTTGCAATGAGAGCTGCAAGTTCAGGGTCTTCAGGACCAAGAATATCATAAGCAAGTTGGTAAAGGAATACGTGGCCAATGATTTCATCAGAACTTGTATCACCCTTATAGAAAATGTCTTCAATTACTCTGCCTTCACCGATAAGGTCATCCCAAAGTCTCTGAGGAATTTCGCCTGTTGCATCAACCTCAAGACCACGGTAGTTTTCGCCGTGAAGAAGGAAATCACTTCCGTCTGAATTTGTTTTTGTTGAAACACCTGTTGCTGTTCCGTCACCGTTATGTGTCCAGTATGCAAAAGAGTCAAAGTCATCGTTTTCATCCTTGAAGGAGTATGTTCTTGCCCAGAAGCCTTCAAGATTTCTTGTACGCATTGCGTAATCGCCTTCAGTTTCAAGAGGATTAGCCCAACCATCCTTATTGAAAAGCTGGAGGTTTTCTTCCGGTTTCTGAACATAAGTGCGTTTACCGGAATCCATATAAGTTGAATACATATCATCAAACATTGTAGCAGGACTTGCAAATGGAACATTCTGTGAATAGTCGCCACCAACAAGAGTAGCCTCGCTGGTATAGTATTTGCCTGTTTCAAGATCTGTTACAGTACCACTTCTCTGAGCACGGTTATAAGATTCAACTGTTCCCTGACGCATTGAAATATATGTAAGGAAAAGAACTGCTTCTGTTGAAAGAGTTGCTGTTTTTCTTGCATTTTCTATCTGTTCAGGTGTTGCATTAGGGTCATTCTTAAGCACTGCATAGCGCATCAGTTCACCGCCTGCATACATTGATGTCCACAGACCGTCGTTATCACTTTCTTCAGGTTTCCATTCACCATCTATAAGGTAAGCATTTGAAACCATGCCACGTCTTGCAACATATTCCCAAGTCTGCTCGTTCAGAATTTCAGCCTTTTCAGTACCGTTGATTTCAAGCATCTCGATATGAGAATAACCTTCTTTCATTACTGTCCAGATACCATTTTCACCGTCGGCAAAAATAGCAAGCACCTTGCCTTCACCTGAGTCAGCAGAATAGAAATATCTGTCACCCATGAAACGCTGTTCCTTATCTCTTTCATTTGTTGCCTTGTCATAAACTCTGAGAACACCGTAGTTTGTGATTGTCCATACAGCACCATCTTTTGTTGTTGCTGTCTGTGCCTTTTCATACTTACTCTCGTCCCTAACATCAGCAGGAACAGTTTCATCACCAAGTTCATATCTTGTGACAACCTTTTGAAGATTATCTCCTTCAGCAACTGCGCCGAGTGTATAATCAACCTTTTCAGCTTTTTTTGTTATTTTGGTTGGCTCTTCCACAACGTTAAGTGTAACACTGTGTTTGAGACCTTCCTCACTAACAGCGGTGATTACGGCTTCACCAACTTTGAGTGCCGTAACACGACCCCATGAGTCAACCTTAGCAACGTCAGCAGGTTCTGCTGACCATGTAAGCATTCTCTTTTCGGTTCCTGCCATTGCATAATCTACAGTTCTGCTGTCCCCGATACACATTTCCCAGTTTTCAGGAACGATGAGGCGCAAAGCAGCATCCTCTGATGCAGCCGCAAATGCAGTAACATAACCAAAACTTCCCAAAAGAAGTGCAAGTGATAGAACAACTGCAATAACTTTTTTCATAAATACTTCCCCTTTTCCATTTTGCGACAAAACGCCTTGTTTTCATCGCAATAGTTTATTATGTGTATATCATATCATCACCAATTATTTCCGTCAAGAAAAAAAGATAAATTTACTTTTTTATAAAACTTCCTCAAGATGAAATTGAAGTCATAATTAAAACATTTGAAACTTTTTTATTCTTGTGATACAATAAAAATAATTATTAAAGGGTGGGAATAATTATGACGAATTTCTTTTCACAGGTAATTTTTAAAGTTCTTTCTGTACTGTTTGGTTTTGTATTTGCTTTAACAGGTACAAGTGGTGGTTTAACTCCGGAAGAAGTAGTGCATACTCCCGAGGATTTTACCCCTGTGCTTCGCTTTGTTGCATGTTCAGATATACATCTTGATGGTGATGAAACACAGCAAGCAGCAATACGATTTGCAAATTTATTTACTGATATGTATGAATATGCAGAAAGCTGTGAATACAAAAACCTTGATGCTGTTATTGTTGCAGGTGACTTTACCGGTGGCGGTGCCGAAAAGGAATATCAGATATTTAACAAAATTATTAACGAAAACAAAAAAGAAGAAACTCAAATACTTACCGTGCTCGGAAATCACGAATTTATTGACTATCGTGATGTGGATGCAAGCGTAGGCTATGATGTTTATCGTAAATATATAAACAAAGATGTTGACACTGACATTGTTATTAATGGCTATCATTTTATCGGTGTTTCATATGATGATAATGGTAAGACTTTCAGCGGCAAAACAAAGTGGCTCGACGAAAGACTTGCCAAAGCCACAGAGGAAGACCCTTACAAACCTATTTTTGTTTATCAGCATCCACATCCTGCTCTTACAGTTTACGGAAGCGCAAACTGGGGAGATATAGATACCAGAGCTGTTTTGAGTAAATACCCTCAGGTTGTAAATTTCTCCGGTCACTCTCATTATGCAGCAAGTGACCCCCGAAGTGTTTGGCAAGGTGAATTCACTGCAGTTGGATGTGGCTCTTTATCTGCATTTATGGGCAACCTTAATTATATTGATGGCGATAAAGATGCTCCCGGCAATTCCGGTGGTGCCTGGCTTGTTGAATGTGATGCCAACGGCAATGTCAGTATGAAACTCTACGATATAGAAAACAGAATGTTCTTTCCAAATATTGATTATTATTTCACTGATTTAAGTGATGCTTCCAAAAGAACTCACAACTGGCAAAAACAAGAATCTCTTGATACTGCTCCTGAATTCCCGGAGGGTGCAACTGTAACTTCTTATACGGATGAAAACTCCGACACAATAATAACATTCCCTGAAGCTACAGGTTATTATCCTGCAGAAAATTATAAAATAACAGTAACCAAAAACTTAAAAACAGTTTATGAGCAAACAGTTATTTCAGAATATGTTCGAGCTACGGATAATGATGTTTCTGTAAATATAGGACAGCTTTCAAGCGGTAAATATAAAGTAAAAATTGTCGCCTATAGCCCCTATGCAAAAAAAGGCGAAACAATAAAACAAACTATAACAATCGAATAATAATCCAAGTCATTTACATTAAATAGAGCCAACACGAAAAGGTGTTGGCTCTATTTTTTTCGGGTCGTCGAGGACGCCGACCCCTACGTTATTTCGAATGAATAATCAATTAGACTACTCCATTTCATCGATTGGTGCCTGAGCAACAGTTGACAAAGTGGGGAAATATGAATTTCAAATTATTCTCTGACCTTTTTGTTTATATAAATTGCGTAAGCAAGAGGAATAATTGTCAAGAATATAGGTGCTATGTATAATGACAAGGTCTTTTCAACATTAAATATAGAAAGTGAATTTACCAAACAATGTGTTATTATACAAGGAACAAGTGATTTGCTTTTATGAAATATAATAACGAATAAATAACCTATTGAAGTTGCATAACATATCTGAATTAAAGTAGGTATCAAATCTGCACCATTTATTAAGTTAACAATGTGACCTGCGCCAAAAGTAATGGCACTTACAATTATAGCACTTTTAACATTGTTTTTTGCCATCATTTTAAATAAAAATCCCCTGAAAATAATCTCTTCTATAAATCCAATATTAAGCATAGTTAAAATGTGAAAAACTATCTCACCTGATGACTTGTTAATATTAAAGCCATTCCACAAATTAATTGTTACAATAAATAACAATGGTATAAAATATAAATATTGTCTTGCATTTTCAACCTTTTTCAGTCCGTAATATGATGTTCTTTTTAACACCAACATTATAACTATTAAACACGCAGATAATATTGTATTGGCAATAAAACTAACCAAACTTGTCTCCCCGAAGTTTTGAACACAAATGGAATTAACTACGAGGTATATGATTATCAGTAGCATGCAAAATAATGTTTCGTGTTTTTCAAATGCTTTGGTCATAAAAATCCCCACATACTCTTGATTTACAATTGAATTATATCATTACAATTCCAAAACTGCAACAACAATCCCCTTGGATTGCTCCAAGGGGACTGTTTTATTTATTAACTTTTATTCCGTTTGAAATATGAATTTAGACGCTTGCGTCGCAAGATTCTGGGGTACCCATAGAAATCTTTGATTTCGTTATGGGTCAGGTTCTTATTTCATTTCAGCGATTGCTGCCTGTGGTGCAAGGAAGAAATGTAGGAGATTATTTATAGAAATCGAAAAATTCTTCATATATTTTTCTTGCTTGTTCTTCATCGCCCCAAGATAATGGGTCATCAGCATAGCATAAAGAGTGAAAAGGTTCTGTTGTATTTAATTCATCAGGTAACTGTTGCCACAACGAATAACATTTTATACCAAAGTCTTCTATAGAATAAACATTTGATTCATAAACTACTTTTAAATTTTCGGTTAAACACCTACCGAAAGTATCAACAGAAAAGTTCTTGCACTCATATTTCCAAAATCTTTGTAAAATGTCAAATGCAGTATCGTAGTCATATGAACAACTTTCTAATTCCAAAAGTAACTCGTTATTCACATCAGAAAGAAACATCTTATCAAGGGTTTTACTATAATCAGTCCCATCGGTTAAACCAATTTTCCACAACAATGATTTGCATATCAACTTTTCCATACTGCACCTTCTTTTTTATGATTATATCATATCGCACATCGAATTTCAATATACACAAAAACTCCCCATATTCTTTCGAATATAGGGAGCTGATTGCTTGTTTAATAGCTGTTATACAGCTACAACTATTGTAGGAGAAGTCGCAAAACCCTTGATATTACTGGGGTTTCAACTTATTTCATCTCAGCGATTGCTGCCTGTGTCGCAGTTCTGCTTGGTTGGCAGTTTACC
>JAZNIQ010000079.1:0-5341 GCA_045577555.1 Candidatus Fimenecus sp. | reverse complement strand
AGCGGTCTTAGGAAGACAATGTCATAAATCAACTCCTTGGCTCACAGAACGACATGGCTACGATCCGACTTATGTGGGTCATGTTGATGACACAACACAAGAAGGTGCAAGACAACGTTTTGTTAAACTTTATAATAATCTCAATCCATCTGGGTACAAAATAAGTAAAGCGTATTATAAAGTTGATATTAACGGTTACAGATTTGTTGTTCTCTGTGACGACGGTGACGATACATGGGATACTCCAGATATGAGTCCTGAACAAATCAAATTCCTTGATGATTCATTAGCAGAAGCTGCTGACCGCAACTTACCAATGTTTGTTATATGTCACGTACCTTGCAATGGTGTCAACGGACTTGATAAAATATGGCCTGACAACGGACTTAACGAAAACAGTAATACAGTAAAGAGTATTATGGAAAAATATAAAAATGTATTTTTCATAAGTGGTCACGTACATACTGGCATAAATGGTCCTCTGGTAGAAACTGTTTTTGGATTCTCATGTGTTGAAAAGCAAAATGGCGTTACATATGTGAATCTTCCTACTTATATGATTATTAACCGTTATGGAGTGCCGTGGGGAGGAATGGGTTTCCAAATGGAAGTATATGAAAAACAAGTTCTTTTCAGAGCAAGAAATTTTGCATCATCAAAATGGTATCCTGTTTATGACCATTCAGTTGAATTAGATTAAAAAATAACCGAGAAGTTATCTTACTTCTCGGTTTTATTCTACTCTTAACTTTTCAATTACTTCTTTGGAAGGTGTAACGTAAATAGTATTATATGTGTTATAAATAACCTTACCAGGTTT
Source organism: Candidatus Fimenecus sp. (assembly GCA_045577555.1). GTDB lineage: Bacteria > Bacillota > Clostridia > Oscillospirales > Acutalibacteraceae > Fimenecus. The sequence goes on along the minus strand of JAZNIQ010000079.1, from coordinate 4,521 downwards.
AGCACCAACAGGTTTTTTTATATTTTTTATTAAAGTATAATCTACTGCAACGGAAGATGATGCATACGCTTTACTATGATATGCAGCAATACAAGCGGCCTCAATTATTGCTGTTTCAGAAATCTCTTTTTTATCTGCCACTATTACAGTATGAGAACCAGCATTTTTTTGAACGTGTAACCACAAATCATAATTCATAGCAGTTTTCAGCGTCAAAACATCATTCTGAATATTGTTTCTTCCTACTAAAATCCTGAAACCATCAGTAGAACGATATTCAATCGGAGGTAGGGGCTTTTCTTTCTTATTTTTATTACCTTTTTTCTTTTTAATATATCCACCCTGCTCCAACTCACCGCGAATTTCGGAGATTTCTCGTTCAGTTTCGGTACGGGATAAAATATCAAGAACAGAATCAAGATATATAAGTTCTTGCTCACCCTCTTCAATAAGATTATGAAGCATTTTTTCTGCATTTACAGCTTTTTTATATTCTTTAAAATATTTTTGAGCATTCTGTAACGGAGTTAATGCTGGGTTTGCAGGTATTTCTACTATATTATTATTGTCATAATAGTTTTCCAGCTTATATACAGAAGATTTTTCAGTCAAATGATACTGATTTGCCGTAATCAATTCAGCATAAATTCGAGTTTGTTCACGATTTTCACTTTTAAGTAATTCGGACTTTCTGTTATTAATTTTTCTTGATGTTCTTTCTACTGCACAATTAAGAAGTTTGAATATATCTGACGCTTTACGTTTAATACGATTAATTTTATCTTTTTCAAAATAAAAATCATCTAACAGTTCAGAAACAGAATCATACTCTTTTTTAACAAGTGATGTACCATATTGACGAATATTAGAAAAGGAAAAATCAAAAGGTATGCCATCAACCGATTCTAATAAATATAATTTGTCATTTACAATATCAGTTTTAATAACAAAAATTTCGTTTTTTAATCTTTCTTTCTCAAGTTCAGATAATAAACCAACCTGTTTATCACCATAAACGGTTCTGTAAGCAATTTCTCTGCCGACGATTGGAGAAAAACCTTCAATACTTTCTAAAACAGCTTTAGAAATCAATTTTTCAGGATGTGAAATAATAGTATTCAATATGAAATCCACATTATCTGTTAAAATATCACACTTCTCTTGTAATGGTGGTAATTTATATTTAAGTCCAGGCAATATTTCGCGAATAGGTGATTTTTCTTCATCAACTCTTTTTACAGCATCTATTATCATATAATCAGCATCACACAGTATAATATTACTGCGTTGTCCCATAATCTCACAAACAATATAATATTTAGTTTTGTCACCTATTTCAGTTGTGCCGTCAAATTCAAAAATAAGAATTCTATCATTTCCAATTTGTTTAATATTTGTAAGTGTTGCACCACAAAGACGCTTACGAAGTAACATGCAAAACATTGGCGGAACTTTAGGATTTTCGAGATTATAACGAGTTAAATGCACACGTGGGCTTTGACCATCACATGATAAATATAGTCTGTATCCGCCATTTCGGGTACGTAAAATGAACACCAACTCATTTCGTGAGGGTTGGTGTATTTTTTCAATTTTTGAGCCTAGAATATACGTTTCTATCTCAGTTTTGATTAAACCTAAAGTTATACCGTCAAGTGCCATAAATCCTCTTAAATCGTAATAATCGGTGTGCTTTGGTCAGCTAAAACACACTCAATATTAAATTCTTTTTTAATTTTATCTGCAAGTGGTTTTATTGAAATATCTTCTGTTTCAAAATGACCTGCTGCAACTAATAATATGTCCATTTCATTTGCATCAAGAAAAGAATGATGTGAAGCATCACCAGTAAGAAGAGCATCGCACCCTAATTCTCTTGCCAATTCAAGATAGTCGCTACCTGAACCACTGCAAACGGCAACAGTTTTAATATTTTTCTCTATATGATTATATCTCACTGCTCCACCAAGGGCATTTTTTATTTTTCTTACAAAATCTACTGCCGGAATGGTTCCGTCATAACCACCAATATTCAAGCAGGTATCATTAACTTTAATATAAGTGTTTAATCCAATTGTATTGCAAAGTATGTCATTCACTCCACCAACAGCTTTGTCATAATTTGTATGTGTGCAAATTATACTTATATTGTTATCGATTAACTTATAAATAATACTATCACTTAATATATCTGACACAGGTTTAAAAATAACAGGATGATGAGTCACAACTAAATTTGCACCACAAGAAACAGCTTGCTCAACAATATCACCGGTAGGGTCAAGAGCAAAAAGAATTATATCGACTGTATCATTTTCATCACCGACAAGAAGACCTGAATTATCCCATTCTTCCTGACTATCAAATGGTGCAATATTATCAATAAAATTATAAATATCCTTTACTGTTGCCATTGTTTCAACTCACCTACAATTTTTTCAAGATGCGAACATTCTTTTTCTACTTTTTTTAAAGCAGAAAGTTTTTTATTATATTTATCATAAATCTTTGCCAGATATTTTTTTGATAAAATATCCTCATTATATGGTAGCTTTCCAACTATCAAATCAAGTTCAGTATAAGAAGTTGCATCGCAATAGTAATAGACACTCAGAATTATGTATAGCTTATCATCGTCTTCTGCAATGATTTCTTCATCTATTGCAAAGCCATTATCAAATAATGTTTTTCGCAACTCCTCGACATGAGTCATCGGCTGAAGAATCAAATGAATATCTTCATTTTTAAGCCAATGGGTACGCTCAATGAACTGTGAAATTAAAAGGCCACCCATACCTGCAACAACAATCTCTTCTACCTCATGTTCTTCAAAGTTATCAAGTCCATCAGATAAACGCAGTTCGATTTGTTCAGTTAATCCGTATGAAATTACTGCTTCTTTTGCATTATCAAGCGGACCTACTCTTAAGTCAGCTGCAATTGCCTTATTTGCAATTCCATTTTTTACAAGATAAACAGGTAGATATGCATGGTCAGTACCAATATCAGCAAAAATTTTACATTTTCTTACTAAATTGGCGATTGATGTAAGTCGGCTATCAAGTTTCATACAAATCACCTCTTTGAATAAAATCCCCCTACTGCACATAGGGGGACAATTTAATTATTTGTTTTCGTTTTCCTTAAGAAATTCATTAATACCTGCAACAAATTCATCAGGGTCAACACCGTGAACCATGCAAGCTTGTTCAACAGTTTCACCTCTTGCTGAAGGGCAACCGAGGCAATGCATTCCAAGACTTAAAAAGAATGGAACAGTTTCTCTTGCATTGTCAAGAATTTCACCGATATTCATATCTTTTGTAACTTGAAACATATTTTATTCTCCTTTAACTACTGAAACAGAAATTTTCTTATCATTTACATTGAATTCACTTGTGTAATCTGCTGTCATATCTTCATTAATAAGAACAGAATCAGCAAGAAGTTCACCTGCAATGTAAGAAATCTTTTCATTAAGTGCATTTACGATAAACCCATCATCAACATTTATTGAAACAATGATTCTCTGTTCAACCTGATATCCTGCATCCTTACGTGCAACCTGACATTGACGAATAATATCACGCACAACGCCTTCTTTAAGGAGTTCATCAGTAAGAACAATATCAATTGCAACAACACTATCCTGAGCAAACACTGCTGAAACAACGCCATCCTTTGTTTTTGATTGAACCGCAAAAATTGAAGCATCAAATTTTTCTTGCCAACCCGGAACTTCAACTTCACCACCTGAGATTACAGCAGATGTAAGAGCTTTCATTTCATCAGCTGAAAGGTTTTCAAGTGTCTGTTTCATCTTATTAACATTCTGTTTAAGAACTGCACCTGCAACCTTGAAGTTAACGGCAAGGAACTGGTCCTCAAGAACATTAATGTCATCAATATATTCAACTGCTTTGATATTAAGTTCATCAAGAATATTCTTCTCAAAAGTCTTGATTTTATCAGCTTTATCTGCATCACAGCAAATGAAAAGTTTAGAAAGTGGCTGACGAACCTTAATCTGTTGTTCATTACGAAGTCTCATTGCTGTTGCAATTACTTCACGAACAAGTTCAGTCTGTTCAATAACACCATCATCTTCAATACCTTCAAGAACTGTTGGCCAGTTGCTCAAATGAACTGATTCAGCAACAGTTGAATCACATTTCTTAATAAGATTCTGCCAAATGTATTCTGTCATAAATGGCATAATTGGTGCTGTTGTCTGAACACAAACTTTAAGAGCGTTAAAGAGTGTCCAATATGCAACCATCTTATCCTGTTGGTCTTCAGTTTTCCAGAAACGACGACGGTTTGTTCTGATATACCAGTTAGAGATATCATCAACAAACAATTCAAAATCTTTAATAAGTGCTGCAGATTTATAATCATCCATTGCAGCTGTTGCTTTTTTTAGATACTCATTTGTTCTTACAACAAGCCACTTATCGATTGGAGTTAATTTAGTAAAATCAACTTTATACTCTGCAAAATCTGGTTTATCAAGTTGTGCAT
>JAZNIQ010000078.1:0-9181 GCA_045577555.1 Candidatus Fimenecus sp. | reverse complement strand
CTTCAGTAGTTGCAAGTATGAAAATGACATGTGCAGGGGGTTCTTCAAGAGTTTTAAGCAACGCGTTAAATGCTCCTATTGAAAGCATATGAACTTCGTCGATGATATAAACTCTGAATTTTGCATTAGCAGGGGTGAAATTAGCCTCTTCGCGCAAATCACGGATATTATCAACACCGTTGTTTGAAGCGGCATCGATTTCAATTATATCAAGAATTGCACCCGAATCTATACCTTGACAGATTTCACAGTTGTTACACGGATTTCCGTCATGCGAGTCTATACAGTTAACTGCTTTTGCAAGAATTTTTGCACAGGAGGTTTTACCAGTTCCGCGGGAACCAGTAAAGAGATATGCGTGACTTGTTTTACCTGTTTTTACGGCATTTTCAAGTGTTTTTGTAATATGCTCCTGACCAACAACATCGGTAAATGTTGACGGACGGTATTTTCGGTAAAATGCACGATACATAGTTTTGTTTCCCTCCTATATTTTCAAGCAATATTTATTAAAAGAGCCTTAACTCAGTCATGTGTCGTGCAGGCAGACTGTGGCGCCCGATGCAAACCGTTTAATGCTGCTCGGTTCCCCGCCTGACATGGTTCACGGCGCTTCGCCGCACAGGACCCACACGGCACACGACTGAATTAAGGCATCTCAATTATTATCGTCAAATAATTATACTATATAAGCAGAATAATTTCAAGAGGAAAATATGTACTATTTTTGTTGTAGTTAAAAAGATTTTATGATAAAATAAATCTGTTATATTGTACTTTTGATTTTATGGAGGTTTTTAGGATGTTTAACATTATTCCACAGCCTGTAAGCATACTTATAAATCAAGATAAAAAAGGATTTACACTTCACGCAGGGACTATTATTTCTCCTTATCCTTTTGCAGAGGAGTTTATTGCCTTTGTCAGAAAAACACTTAACAAAAAAGTGTTTTTTCATGAGGATACGGGTGAAGAAAGGTCAATTATTTTAAAAATTGATGACAGTATAGAACATGATGAGGGTTATAAAATAAAATGTGAAAACAGACGCGTTTTCATAAATGCTAAAACAGAAGCAGGTTTGTTTTATGGCTTACAAACACTGAAACAGATGCTTTTACAGACAAATGGTAAAATTCCGTATGTGGAAATTACCGATTATCCTCGTTTTTCATATCGCGGATATATGCTTGATTGTGGAAGATATTTTTATACAGTGGATGAGGTTAAACGAGTTGTTGATTTTATGGCACTTCATAAATTGAATGTGTTGCATTGGCATTTGACTGAAGACCAAGGTTGGCGCGTAGAAATAAAAAAATATCCATTGCTTACCGAAAAAGGGTCAAAAAGAAGTCATACTAATTTTAATCATAAGCCTCACGGTGGATATTATACACAAGAACAGATAAAAGAAATTGTCGCATATTGTCATGAGAGAAAAATAAAAGTTATACCGGAGTTTGATGTTCCCGGTCATATGGTGGCAGCAATTGCTTGTTATCCGGAACTTTCCTGTCTTAACAGAAAGCTTGAGGTAGCTACCCATTGGGGAGTAAAACACGATATTTTGTGTGCGGGAAAGGAAAGTTCATATAAATTTGTGTATGATGTTCTTGATGAACTCATAGAGCTCTTTCCTGATAAGATTATTCATATCGGCGGTGACGAGGCGGTTAAAATGCGTTGGGAACATTGTCCTCATTGTCAAAAAGCAATTACAGAGAATAATCTTAAAAATGAAGATGAACTACAGATGTTCTTTATGAGCAAGGTGAACGATTATCTTAATTCAAAGGGTTGTTCGTCTGTAATGTGGAATTACGATATGACAGGTGATACGGAAAAGTTAAACCCGAATATTTCGTGGACTGTCTGTGGAATGAGTGACGACAAAGAACTGTTAAAAAAAGAATTAACTCGTGGCAGAAAAATGATAAACACAAGCTGTTATCCGTATTATTTTGATTTCCCATATGGTTGGAATACACTTAAAATGGTTTGTGAAAATGATGGTGCTTTGACTGAAAATGATGAAGAAACCTGGGGAATCGAAGCACAGATGTGGACTGAATATGTACCAAATATGAAACGGCTTGAGTTTCTCACGTTCCCAAGGCTTGGTGCTATGGCAGAAAATGCATGGGCTGAAAAAGGATATCCTTCATTTTCAACATTTCTCCATAAGGCACCAGATTATTATAAACTCCTTGATGTTTATGATGTTAATTATGCATCGCTGAAAAAAGCATGTCCGTCATTCATTTATAAGCATGCATCTTCTCTTTGGTTTAAACGCAGAGTTTTACATTGGCAAGGGTTGCACAATCTGATTGACGATAAAAATGCCGTAAAGGAAGCGGCTAAAATAAAGGGATAAGATAAAAATTAACTAAAACAAGGGGTTTGGTTAAAAATCTTCTATTTAATTACAAGAGGTGTTATACGATGAAAAAATATGTACTTGCTCTCGACCAAGGAACAACAAGTTCACGCGCAATTCTTTTTGACAGGAATGGTAATATCTGTTTTAAAGCACAGCATGAGTTTACTCAGATTTATCCTCATACAGGTTGGGTTGAGCATAATCCTATGGAAATTCTTTTCTCACAGTTACAATCCGTTATGGAAGTAATGGCAAATAGTAAAGCAACTGTTGATGATATTGCATCAATCGGTATCACAAATCAGCGTGAAACAACAATAGTCTGGGATAAATCAACAGGAAAACCTGTTTATAACGCAATAGTATGGCAGTGCAGAAGAACTGCAGATATGTGTGAGAAAATTAAGGCTGATGAAGAATTGACTCAATATATCAAAGACCATACAGGACTGGTGGTTGACGCTTATTTCTCTGCAACAAAAATTAAGTGGATTCTCGATAATGTAGATGGTGCAAGAGCTTTGGCCGAAAAAGGTCAACTTCTTTTCGGTACGGTTGAAACCTGGCTTATCTGGAATCTTACAGGCGGAGCAGTTCATATTACTGACTATTCAAATGCATCAAGAACAATGCTTTTTGATGTTGATAAACTTTGCTGGGACGAATACCTTTGTGAAAAACTTGGAATTCCTATGGCAATGCTTCCCAAGGCGATGCCATCAAGTATGGTTTACGGTACTGTGGGCAAGAGTGTTATGGGTATTGAGGAGTTGGCGGGTGTGCCAATTGCCGGTGCAATTGGTGACCAGCCTGCTGCACTTTTCGGCCAGGGATGCTTCGAAAAAGGTCAGGCAAAGAATACATATGGCACAGGCTGTTTCTTGCTTATGAATACGGGTGAGAAACGCGTTGAATCAAAGAATAATCTTGTTACAGGTGTGGCTTGGGGACTTGATGGCAAGGTAACATATGCTATTGAGGGCTCCGCATTTAATGCGGGTTCAGTTATCAAATGGCTTCGCGATGATTTACAGCTTATTCCGTCGGCTCGTCGTTGTGATGAACTTGCAGAAAGTGTTCCAAATGCTAACGGAGTTTATTTTGTTCCTGCATTTACAGGTCTTGGTGCACCGTATTGGGATATGTATGCTCGTGGAACAATAGTTGGTCTTACACGCGGGGCAAATGCTGCTCATATTTGTCGAAGTGTTCTTGAAGCTATTGCATATCAGATGACGGATTTGCTTGAGGCTATGAAACAGGATTCTGATATTCAACTTTCGGAACTCCGCGTTGACGGCGGTGCATCTGTAAGTGATATTATGATGCAGATTCAGGCGGATATGATAAGAACAAATGTTAACAGACCCAAAATGGTTGAAACAACTGCTATCGGTGCGGCTTATCTTGCCGGTCTTGCAGTAGGTTTCTGGAAGGATACTGAAGAAATTCAGAAAATCCGTGAGGTGGATAAGGTGTTTGAACCACAGATGGATTTGGAAAAACGCGAAAAGAGATACCGTGGATGGCTTCGTGCAGTTGAACGTTCAAGAGATTGGGTTGAGCATTAATGTTGATTAAACACTTCTTTCGTGACGGGGAGAAACTGCAGGAACATTTTATTGAGCACGGAAAAGAAACAAACAGTTTCTCGGCAGAAGAATATCTTATTAAGGCTAATGCGGTCATCTTAAATCCAAAAGCAAAGATGAAATATGAAGCGGATGAAAATGATAATGACAAAATATATTATCTATCGGACACAGGTGAAATAGCTTTTGTGGCAACGGATGGTTTTATTCGCACATATTTCATTGCAGATGATGAGTATTTTGACAGACAATAATTTTACGAAATCAGGGCGGGGGCTCAGCTCCCGCCGTAAATATACATAACAAGAGGCGACAACACAATGGATTATGCAAAAGAGAGTTTAAAACTCCATTATGAATGGCAAGGAAAAATTGAAATAAGCACAAGGGCAAAGGCAAGTGATAAGGAATCATTGTCGTTGGCATATACACCCGGCGTTGCTGAGCCATGTCTTGAAATTCAGAAAGATATCAACAAGTCATATGAGCTTACTCGTCGTTGGAACACAGTTGCTGTTGTAACTGACGGAACAGCAGTTTTAGGTCTTGGTGATATAGGCCCTGAAGCGGGAATGCCTGTTATGGAAGGCAAGTGTGTGCTTTTTAAAGAATTTGGGGGTGTAGATGCAATTCCTCTTTGCGTGAGGTCAAAAGATGTTGACGAAATTGTTAACTGTATTTCTCTTCTAGCGGGTAGTTTTGGCGGAATAAATCTTGAGGACATTGCGGCGCCAAGATGTTTTGAGATCGAGAAAAAACTTAAAGAAAAATGTGATATTCCTATTTTTCATGATGACCAGCATGGCACAGCTGTTGTAGTTGGTGCGGCGGTTACAAATGCGCTTCGAGTTGTGGGGAAAAAACTTGAGGATTGCACGGTTGTGTTCAGCGGAGCAGGTGCGGCAGGCATTGCCATCGCAAAGCTTATTCACAAAATGGGTGCAAATAATATTATTATGTGTGACAAGGAGGGAATACTTACCGTCGGCAGAGAGTGGATGAATTCTGCACAGGCTGAAATGGCTGAAATCACAAATAAAAACAACCTTCAAGGCACTCTCCAAGATGCTTTGAAGGGTGCGGATATTTTTATAGGCGTTTCTGCTCCAAATATTGTGTCAGAAGAAATGATAAAATCAATGGCAAAAGATGCCATAGTATTCCCGATGGCAAATCCTATACCTGAAATTATGCCTGATATTGCAAAAAATGCCGGTGCGAGAGTTGTTGGTACGGGCAGAAGTGATTATCCTAATCAGATTAATAATGTCCTTGCTTTCCCGGGAATATTCAGAGGTGTTCTTGATTGCCGTGCAAGTGACATTAATGAAGAAATGAAAATTGCTGCAGCAAAGGCAATTGCATCTTTGGTTGCCGATAATGAGTTGACAGAAGAATACATACTTCCAAAGGCTTTTGATGAGCGTGTAGGCAAGACAGTTGCAAAAGCAGTAGCAGATGCGGCAAGAAAAACAGATGTTGCAAGAAAATAAAGTGTATATAAACCCAAAACCCCACCGGAAAAACCGATGGGGTTCCTTTTTCACCTGTCGAAAAGACAGGATATAACCTATATAAGACTTGTGTATGATAGCACAAAATGAACACATTGTCAAATGTTAAGATGTTTTTTATCTATCCTGCATTCTTCTCCAATGGAAAAGATACTGTTGTGCTATTCCTTCAGTACCTTTTGTGCATTCAGGCAAGCCGTCAGGATACATTTCAGCCATAATGCGTTTAACCCAGACATCTATTGGGAATGCTTCAATTTTGTGAAAACCGTAAAGGAGTGTGCATTCTGCAACTTTTGCTCCAACCCCTTTTATTTTTTTGAGTTCTTCTCGTCCAAACTCTATAGAATTAGATTGAATTTTATTAAAATCAATTTCTCCCGATGCAACTTTTTGTGCAGCATCTATTATGTATTTCGCACGGAAACCCGCACGTAAAGGTGCCAAATCCTCAACGGAGAGTGATGCTAATTTTTGGGCTGTGGGAAAGGTTTTCTTTCCGTTTTCACCCTCACCGAAACTATCACAAAGGCGTTCAATTATACCTTTAATCCGAGGAATATTGTTGTTTTGTGAAATAATGAAAGAGCAAAGTGCTTCCCAGGGTTCCTGACGAAGAATTCTTATGCCGTTATAATCTTTTACGGCACTTTTAAGATATTTGTCATCATATGATGCCACGATTTCTTCATAAGAGGTATCAAGGTCAAAGTAGTATTTCCATATATTATTAAAATCGTCCTCACTGCAATTGTGAAAAATAATTTCATTTTCTGTCTGCTGAACAGCTAGGTATCTGTCATAAGCAACACCATGCCACATTCCGTCCTTATATGTCCAACGAAATGCTTGACCGCAGTCAAGACAAAGAGCTAAATCAAATGTTGAGGGACGAGTGATTTTGTAACAGTTTTTCATAATAATAATCCTTTGCAAAATAGCTAAAATTTTCTAAAAAATCTATCTAAAAGTGCTAATGACATTTTGCACAAAAATTTTAGATATAAAATGAATATGCTATGTTCCAAAATGTATAATTTGTAAAGAGTTTACAACAATTTGTATTTGACAATGTTTTAACAAACTCTTTTTAATTTTGTCAAAAAGTGGAAAAATCCTTTAAAATCCTATGATTTTGGGGCAAGTTATAAACATTTTCAACAGAGTTTTCAACAATTTAGTTGAAAAGTTATTTATACTATTTGTATATTTTTTACTGTGATAATTTTTGGTGAAAATCCCATATTGACAAAATTTTCCGTAAATTATATACAAAACAATAGTATAAATCTGACTAAAAAACCAATCATATTTTTATAACAATATAAAATTTTGTGAGGATACAAATATGGTTAAGGGAGTTAACAGACAAGTTCTTGAAATTCACGAAACAGGTTGCGAATATTTTGAAAAAGCACTATTCTTTGTGCGACCTGAGTTCAGTGCAGAAAATGAAGGTAAACTTAAATCAAAAGCCATATCAAGTGTGCTTAAATCTTCAACTGTTCCGAAAACAAGAAAACAAAAAGTAAAAAGCCGAGTGCTTTTCGTTGCAGAAATGGCAGCCTCGGCAGGAGCAGGTGCAATATTGACTGCACTTTTTATAAGATAATTAAGTTTTTTGGTGCATTGGTGAGATTTCTGCAACCATCAGTAGTGATGTAAGCCATGTCTTCAATGCGCACACCAAATTTTTCAGGGATATAAATTCCCGGCTCAACAGTCACAATATTGCCAATTTGCAAAATGCTATCAGAAGCAGGAGAAAGATTGGGAAATTCGTGAATCTCCACACCCACACCGTGACCTGTGGAGTGTGTGAAATATTGTCCGTAACCTGAATCTCTTATAACTTGACGAGCAAATTCATCACCGGCTTTACAGGAAATTCCGGCTTTTATGTTGTTAAGGCAGTTGATTTGTGCATTAAGTACTGCATCATAGATGTTTTTCATTTCGTCGGTTGCAAAACCTATGGCAACGGTTCGGGTCATATCACTATGATAACCGTTTATAATTGTGCCGAAATCCATAGTGATAAAATCACCATTTTCAATCTTTTTGTTGCTTGGTACACCGTGTGGCATTGATGAGTTTTTACCACTTACAGCAATGGTTTCAAATGAAAGACCTTCACCGCCATTGCGAAGCATATAAAAATCAAGCTCTAATGCAATTTCCTTTTCGGTAACACCTGTTTTTATGAATTTGAGAATATGTTCAAATGCTTCTTCGGCAATACGCTGTGCTTTGACAATACTCTCAACCTCGGATTCCGTTTTTATTGAGCGAAGAGTGTTTATAATCGTGTCAAGGGTTGTATCTGTGGAAATGCTTGTATTTTTGAGTACACCCTTAAGTGCATTGTATGTGGAAACTGTCATTCTTGTTGATTCAACAAGAAGATGCTTGCAATTCATTTCTCTTAAGATTTCAGCAATCTGCGGATATGTTTTGCCCTGAAGCCGAACTTCGCTGTTAGTGATTTGCTTTTCTGCTGCTTCAATGTATCTTCCGTCAGTAATAAAAACTGAATGGTCGCATGAAACAAGCAAAAATCCGTCAGAGGATTCAAAACCTGTAAAATATTTTCTGTTTTCAGGTGAAATTATTAAGGCACAGTAATCGTTACCTTTTTCTGCAATTAGTTTTTGTAAATCTTTAGTCATAGTAACCATATCCGTGTAATTTTTCAAATTCTTTGATTATAGGTGTTGCTTTTCTGCGACGTGTTGCGTAAAAAATAGGAAAACGAGTCTTTCCGGGTAGTGCATCAACAAGAATGGCAATAGCACCGCAATTATTGGCGGCCATAACATCTGCAAAAATCTGGTCACCAATCATAGCTAACTCATCGGTTTTAACACCCATCATTTCAGCACCTGTAATGAGCGTGTGCGGTTTTGGTTTCTTTGCCTTTGCAAGATAGGGAAGCCCGAGCGTCTTGGCAACAATTTTTGGACGACGAGGCATAGCGTTAGAGATTATCATAACCTTAATGCCTGATTTCTGTAAATTATCAAGCCAAAGGTCAAGTCCATCAATGCAGTTTGTCTTTCCGTCATTGCAAATGGTGTTGTCAATATCAAGCGCAACTGCTTTAGCGCCCATTTTATGTAAATCTTCAACTGAAATATCAAGAACAGATTTATATCTGTATTTAGGCATAGGTGAAACCATAAAAACTCCTTGCTTTTGCAAATTTAAAATAAAAAAATAGCGGGCATTCCTTGGGAACGCCCACTTTCTTTTTTAGAACATAACCCAACAAAGCGAAAGATTATTTAAACTTACGCTTACGGGCAGCCTCAGACTTCTTCTTTCTCTTAACAGAAGGCTTTTCATAATGCTCTCTTTTGCGTACTTCCTGAATTACGCCGTCACGAGATGTCTGTCTCTTAAATCTTCTGAGAGCACTTTCCAAGGACTCGTTTTCTTTAACTTTTACCTGACTCATTAAAAATCCCTCCCTTATACATTGGGATACATTGTGTATTATACAACACCAAAAGTCAACTGTCAACATCTTTTTGGCATATTTTTTGCAATGCTTCCTTGCTCTCTGCTCGCAGTATCTTTATACAGCTTCGCCTCGGCAAGATTGCCTTGCAAAAAATCTGCTCAAAAAATTATGAGAGGGCATATTTTCCGCAATGCTTCCTTGCTCTCTGCTCGCAGTATCTTTATAC
>JAZNIQ010000077.1:0-14215 GCA_045577555.1 Candidatus Fimenecus sp. | reverse complement strand
CTTGGCGGTTTGGGTGTTACAGGTAACTCCGCAGGTAATGTAATGGCAAAGGATGCAGACGTTGTAATCGGTATCGGTACTCGCTTCTCTGACTTTACAACTGCTTCAAAGTCACTTTTCAAAGACGATGTCAAGATGGTAACCATCAATACATCCCGTTTTGATGCATATAAACTCGATGCTGTTAAAATGGTCGCTGACGCTAAACTTGGTATCCTTGCTCTCGGTGATGAACTTCGCAAGGCAGGTTATAAGTCAGCATACACAACAGAAATCAAGGATGCAAAAGATGGTTGGGACAAGGAAATGGAGTTCCTTGCAAACTATAAATATGACGAAAACTTCAAACCTCTTATTGAAGCTCGTGACGAAAAGACAATTCCTGAATTTGTTGAAAAAATCGGTGGTGTAATTACACAGACTGCTGCGTTGGCACTCATCCGCAAACTTATTCCTGCCGATGCTCTTTGCACAGGTGCGGCAGGTTCACTTCCGGGCTGTTTACAGAGAATGTGGACATCTGATAGCCGTTATTCATACAATATGGAATATGGTTATTCATGTATGGGTTACGAAATCGCAGGTGCTCTTGGTTCAAAAATGGCTCATCCTGAATGTGAATCATATGCAATGTGCGGTGATGGTAGTTACCTGATGCTTCACAGCGAACTTGTCACATCAATTCAGGAAAAACAGAAGATTAATGTTCTTTTGTTTGATAACAGCGGTTTTGGTTGCATCAACAATCTTCAGATGTCAAACGGAATCGGCAATCTCGCAACAGAATTCCGTTACAGAGATGACAATGGTGACCTTTTAGGTGACTTGATTCCTATTGATTTTGCTATGGCTGCCGCGGCTTACGGTTGTAAGACATATACTGCAAAAACAATGGAAGAATTGGAATTTGCACTTATCGACTCTCAGAAACAGACAGTTTCAACACTTATCGATATTAAGGTGCTTCCAAAATCAATGACGGATGGTTATGGTGCTTGGTGGCATACAGGAGTTCCATCTGTTTCAACAAATGAAAAAGTAAATAATGCCTTCACAGAGAAGGAAGAAAATAAAAATAAGGCAAGGAGATATTGATATGTTGGATAAAAACAAAGTTAAACTCGGTATTGCACCTATAGCTTGGACAAATGATGATATGCCGGACCTTGGTGCAGAAAACACATTTGAGCAGTGCATTTCTGAAATGGCACTTGCAGGATTCACAGGTTGTGAAGTTGGTAACAAGTACCCTCGTGACACAAAGGTACTTAAAAAGGCACTTGAACTTCGAGGAATGCAGATTTGTAATGCTTGGTTCTCAAGTTTCTTAATCACAAAACCTTATGAAGAAGTTGAAAAAGACTTTATAGAACATATCACTTTCCTTAAAGAGATGGGTGCAAAGGTTGTTGGCATTTCAGAGCAGGGTCATTCAATTCAGGGTACAGACAAGTCAATCTTCGATGACAAATATGTTATGAATGATGATGAGTGGGAAATGCTTTGCACAGGTATCAATAAACTCGGTAAAGTAGCAAAGGATATGGGAATCCAGCTTTGCTTCCATCATCATATGGGTACAGTTGTTCAGACTGCAGCAGAAATTGACAGAATGATGGAAAACACGGACCCTGAACTTTTTGGTCTTCTTTTTGATACAGGTCACCTTGCATACTGTGGTGAGGATTATATGGCAGTTCTCAAAAAGTATGCAAAGAGAATCCGTCACGTACATCTTAAGGATATTCGTCCCGATGTTGTGGCAAAGGTTAAGGCTGAAAAAATGAGCTTCTTACAGGGTGTGCGCGCAGGTGCATTCACAGTTCCCGGTGACGGTGTAATTGATTTCAAACCTGTTTTCGATGTTCTTGAAGAAACAGGATATGAAGGATATGTTCTTGTGGAAGCAGAGCAGGACCCGGCAATCGCAAATCCTTTTGAATATGCACTTAAAGCTCGTAAATACATTAGTGAAGTATCTGGATTATAATTAAGGAGAAAATAAAATGGCAGTAGAAAAATTACAATATTTTGTGAACGGTCAGTTTAAAGATTCAAAAACTGATGTTTGGTATGACCTTCACAATCCGAGCACAGGTGAAGTTGTAGGACAGGCACCTTGCTGTACAAATGATGAAGTTCTTGAAGCAATTGAGGCTGCAAAAGCAGCGTATCCGGGATGGAGAGCAACTCCTGCAATTAAGAGAGCGCAGATTCTCTATAAAATCCGTGAACTTATTATCCGTGATATGGAAGAACTCACAATGTGTGTTGCTTGTGAAAACGGTAAGGTATGGGGCGAAGCTGAAGGTGATGTTCTCAAGGCAAAAGAAGGTACAGAACTTGCAACTCAGGTTCCTTCACTTATGATGGGTGAAAGCCTTATGGATGCTTCATCAGGCTATGACACGGTTAAGTATCGTGAGCCACTTGGTGTTTTCGCAGGTATTGTTCCGGTTAACTTTCCTGCTATGATTCCATTTGGTTGGATGGCTCCAACTTGTATTGCAACAGGTAACACAATGGTTCTTAAAGCAGCATCTCTTACACCAAAAACAGCAATGAAATTTGCGGCTATATATAAAGAAGCAGGTGTTCCCGATGGTGTTATCAATGTTATTACTTGTTCAAGAAACGAAGTAAATACAATCCTTGACCATCCTGATGTTAAGGGTATCACATTTGTCGGTTCAACTCCTGTTGGCCTTAAGGTATATTCAAGAGCTGCAGCAGCAGGTAAACGTTGTCAGGCTCTTACCCAGGCTAAAAACCACGCTTTGATTATGGCAGACTGTGCACTTGAAAGAACAGTAGCAGGCGTTATTAACTCTGCTTACGGTTGTGCAGGTCAGCGTTGTATGGCTCTTACTTGCTGTGTTGTTGAAGAAGCAATCGCAGACAAGTTTGTTGCTGAGCTCAAGAAACAAGCATCAAAAATTAAAGTTGGTCCATCATGGGAAAAAGATTCAAAACTTGGACCTATTACATATAAAAAGCATTACGAAGAAGTTCTTGCTGACATTCAGAAAGGTATTGATGAAGGTGCAGAGCTTGTTCTTGACGGACGTAATGTTAAGGTTGAAGGCTATGAAAATGGCTACTTTATCGGACCTACAATTTTCGACAAAGTTACTGCAGATATGACAATCGGTGACGAAGAAGTATTTGGTCCTGTTCTTTGCATTAAGCGTTGCAAGGACTTCCACGAAGGTCTTAAAATTATGAACGACAATCCATATGCAAACGGCTCTGTTATTTATACTCAGAGTGGTTATTGGGCACGTCAGTTTGCTCGTTACACAGATGGTGGTCAGGTTGGTATTAACGTTGGCATTCCTGTGCCTGTTGGATTCTTCCCGTTCTCAGGTCATAAGCAGTCATTCTTCGGTGATTTACATTGCTTAGGCAAAGACGCATATCGTTTCTACACAGAATCAAAGGCAGTTACACAGCATTGGTTTGATGAGGACGAGAAAAAGAACACTGCAGTAAGCACTTGGGACGGAACAATATAAATAATATAAGGAGAAATTATTATGCTTAAAATTGGTATTATCGGTGCAGGCCGTATTGGTAAAGTGCATCTTGAATCAATCTCATATCACGTAAAGGGTGCAGAGGTTGTTGCAATTGCAGACCCATTTATGAATGATGAAACCAAAGCTTTCTGTGAAGGCTTTGGTGTAGAAAAAATCTATACAGATTACACAAAGATTATTGAAGACGCTGACATTGACGCAGTTCTTGTTTGTTCATCAACTGACACTCATGCTCCAATTTCTATTGAAGCAATCAACGCAGGTAAACACGTATTCTGTGAAAAACCACTTGCAAACACAGTTGACAAGATTCTTGAAATTGCAGACGCTCTGGGCGCTCATCCTGAGTGTAAATTCCAGGTTGGTTTCAACCGTCGTTTTGACCATAACTTTGCAGCAGTACGTCGCGCTTACGATGAAGGCAAAATCGGTGAAGCACAGATTCTTAAAATCACTTCACGTGACCCACAGGCACCACCTGTCGGCTACTGTGCAGCAAGCATTTTCCTTGATATGACAATTCACGATTTTGATATGGCGTGCTTCCTCACAAACAGTGATGTTGAAGAACTCTATGTATATGCAGATGCTCTTATCAATCCAAGCATCCGCGAATATGGTGATTTCGACACAGCTATTATTTCTATGAAAATGGCTAACGGTGCTCTCGCAGTTATTGATAATTCACGTCAGGCAATGTATGGTTATGACCAAAGAGCAGAACTTTTCGGCTCAAAGGGTATGGTTGCAACTGCTAATGATACACTCTCAACTGCTATCGTTTCAGATGCTAACGGTGTAACAGGTGAAAAACCACTCTATTTCTTCCTTGAAAGATATATGGGTTCATTTGCTGAAGAAGTTAGACAGTTTGTTGATTGTTGTGTAAACGACAAGGAAACTCCTGTTGGTATTCATGCCGGTTTACAGTCAGTTAAGATTGCTCTTGCTGCTGAAAAATCAGCAAATGAAAAGAGACCTGTTAAACTTTCAGAAATTAACTGATTTACAATATATAATGGTATGGCGGGGTCAAGACCCCGCCGTTATCTATAAAAGGAATGAAAAAATATGTCCATAGAAAAAGGTAGAGAATATTTCCGTCAATTTGGTATGGAAGACAGAGTTCAGGAATTTGAGGTTTCAAGTGCAACTGTTGAACTTGCTGCGCAGGCTTTAGGTGTTGAGGGTGCAAGAATTGCAAAAACTCTTTCATTTATGGTTGGCGAACAGCCGATTCTTATACTTATGGCAGGGGATGTTAAAGTTGACAACTCAAAGTATAAGGGCTTTTTCCATACAAAAGCAAAAATGATGTCACCTGATCAATTAGAAGAATATGTAGGACATCAGATTGGTGGAGTTTGCCCATTCGGAATTAAAGACGGTGTAGATGTATATCTTGATGAGTCAATGAAACGATTCCAGACCGTTTTTCCTGCGGTAGGTGGCTCTAACAGTGCAATAGAACTCACAATCCCTGAGTTAGAGAAATATTCAAACTACAAAGAATGGGTAGATGTATCAAAGCCCATTGAATAAGCATAAAATTACAACAGATTATATTTTAGGATTAACTGATAAAAAATAACCTTTCAGGTTTTCTCTTGAGAGGTTATTTCTTTTGGCTTCCTCTGACAAGGGAGTCGAACATCACTTTGCATAGTTATATTGTCAAAAAAATACCAACATCTTTGTCTATTTCTCTCATTTACTTAAACTCTTAAAGAGGATATAATTATATTTGTATAATAATAACTTGTTATCGGGAGTGAAAAAATTCTACGGACTTATAGAACATACGGATGAGATTAACCGACTTTTAGCACGATATGGTGTTAAATTCGGTATATACAAAAACAATGTATTCAATGAACGTCTTTTTCCTTTTGATGCTGTGCCACGTATTATTTCAAAGGATGAGTTTGACTATCTTGAAAGAGGATTGAAACAGCGTGTTAAGGCACTCAATATATTCCTTAAGGATATATACACTAAAAAGCAGATTGTCAAGGATAAAATAATTCCCGAAGAATTTGTTTATGGTGCGGCAGGATATATGATGGAGTGCGAGGGTGCAGTTCCGCCCAAAGATGTTTTTGCCCATATTTCAGGTATAGATTTGGTACAGGGCAATGATATGCGGTGGTATGTGCTTGAGGATAATCTTCGTGTGCCGTCAGGTGCATCATACCCTATGATAGCAAGGGAACTTTGTCGCAGAGCAAGTCCTGATACTTTCCGTGCAAATACAGTTGTTGATAACCGTAATTACGGTGATTTGCTCCGTAATGCACTTGACTATGTAAATACAGGCGGAATAAACGTTGTTCTTACTCCCGGACGCTTTAACTCCGCATTCTTTGAACATTCGTATCTGGCAGAAAAAACAGGTGCTGTTTTTGCAATGCCACAGGATTTGTTTGTTGAGGGAAATGTGCTTTATTACAGCGAATATTCAGGCAAACGACAGCGTGTTGGTGCGGTTTATCGCAGAATAAATGATGACTTTATGGACCCGATGACCTTCCGTGCGGATTCACTTTTGGGTGTGCCTCATATTATGGATGCCTACCG
Organism: Candidatus Fimenecus sp.; assembly: GCA_045577555.1. Classification (GTDB taxonomy): domain Bacteria; phylum Bacillota; class Clostridia; order Oscillospirales; family Acutalibacteraceae; genus Fimenecus. The sequence continues at coordinate 8,099 of JAZNIQ010000077.1, read as the reverse complement.
TGCAGGCAATGTGGCACTTGTCAATGCTCCCGGTAATTCCGTTGCCGATGATAAGGGTATTTATTACTATGTACCCGCAATGATTAAGTATTATTTAGGTGAAGAGCCTATTCTTTCAAACGCACCTACATATCTGCCGTTCTATGAGGAAGATATGAAATATGTTCTTGATAATATTCAGAAACTCGTTATTAAGGATGTTGCTGAATCGGGCGGCTACGGTGTTGTTTTTGGCAGTGAATTGTCCCTTGAAAGGATATATGAACTTAAAAAACTTATCCAGAAAGAGCCAAGACGTTTTATTGCACAAGAGGTTATTCAGTTCAACGATTTGAAAGTTGTTGAAAATGGTGCTTGGACGGAACGAAAAGCTGATTTACGTGCGTTTGTGCTTACAGGTGAAGAACCTGTTGTATGGAAAAGCGGACTTACACGCTTCTCAAAAGATGCAAATTCTTTTGTAGTTAATTCTTCACAGGGAGGAGGCTTTAAAGACACATGGGTGTTATCTCGATAAAATCAAGCGATAATCTTTTTTGGTTGGGCAGATATGTGGAACGTGTTTTCACAACGCTCAAGGCATTTACAGAATGTTACGATGTTATGATTGATATTAATGATGAGGAATACATAAATTTCTGTCGCAGACTGGGAATTGCTAACAACTACTCCTGTCGTCAGGAATTCATAAGTTCATTTTTGTTTGATTCAAATGACCCTGCGTCAATATATTCAAGCCTTCTTCACGCTTACGACAATGCCGTTGAAATGAGAAATGTTATTTCTTCTGATACACTTTCATATCTTCAACTTGCAGTTGATATTATGGAAAAGAGCAGTAGCAGTAATGCACCTCTTTTAAAAGTGCAGGAGGTAACCGATTGGATTTTTGCTTTCTGGGGCAGTGCTGACGATAATATTGCTGCAGAGGTTTCAAGAAATATTCTGAAATTCGGAAGAAGCATTGAACGTCTTGATTTATACACAAGACTGGATTATCCTATTGAAATGCTTCGCAAGGAATTTTCAATTATGCTTAACAGACTTTATAAGGTAGGAATTGACTTTAATTCACATTCCATTGAGCGACTTACCAGAATGATTTTAGAGGAAGACGATTACGCGCCTTATAAAATTTCAATTCAGAATGAATTGTGTCAACTTTTTGTAACTGGAGTGGTGTAAAATGGCAATTCTGGACTTTACTTATAGTATGTCAATTAAATTTTCAATGCCTGTTATTAAACATTGTTACACTTTGCGTTGCATTCCCCTTGAATGTGAAAGTCAGCATATTGAGGATATTAAAGTTACTGTTTTCCCTGAAAATGAACTGACTTATTCCCACGACGGTTTTGGAAATATTCTTGTAACGGACAGGATTGTAACAATGCACAATGAGTTTACGGTTGAAGTTGCCGGTACCGTTACAACGGGTAAGCACATTACACCTGAAAACGACCTGAATCCGGTATATAAATATCCTACTCATTATACAAAATGCGGAATGGAACTTGGCAGAATGTTTGATCGTATTCAGATTGGAATTTCCCAAGATGCAGTTGATACTGCACTTAAATTCACAAGGGCAATCCGCGCGAATATTGTGTATAAATCAGGCTCTACAAGTGTTATAACAACGGCTGAGGAAGCCCTTTTAAACGGTGCGGGTGTTTGTCAGGATTATTCTCACATTCTGTTGGCACTTCTTCGCAAGGCAGGTATTCCTTGTCGTTATGTTGTCGGTATGATGGTCGGTGAGGGTGAAACTCACGCTTGGGTTGAGGTTTATCACAATGGTAACTGGCACGGCGTTGACCCCACGAATAACAGACTTGCCGATGAGAACTACATAATTATCAGCCGTGGTCGTGATTTTGCAGATTGCGGAATAAATCGCGGACTTTTAACCGGTGGTGGAATGCAGACACAGTCTGTTGGTCTTAAAGTAACAAAAAGGTGATTTTAAATTATGGCACTTGGCTTATCTTCTGCTTGTTTTTATCCTCTTGAAACAGAAAAATCTGTTATAAGGGCATGTGAAACAGGTACAAAAACAATTGAACTTTTTATGAATGCGGATTCAGAGTTTGAACCTGCATTTGTAAATAATATTGCTGAAATCTGTAAATCGTATGGAGTCCGTGTGCCGTCAGTGCATACTATGGGTTCTTTTACGGAGTCTTTTCACCTTTTCAGTTCATATAAACGCAGGTATTATGAAGCGAAAGAAACATCGTTTAAACGACATTTCGATGTTATGCAAACTCTTGGTGCAGAAATTCTTGTGCTTCATGGCAGTAAAAAACCGGGCAGTATATCAGATGAGGAATATTTTGAACGGTTTGGTGAGCTTTCGCTTATGGGTAAGGCAGAGGGTCTTAAAGTTTGTCAGGAAAATGTTGTTCATTATCGCAGTGAAAACCCGGACTTTCTTATTAGTATGGGTGAATATCTGGGTGATGATTTCAATATGGTTTTCGATATTAAACAGTCCATAAGAACGGGCATAGACCCTTTTTTATTTGCGGAAAAGTTGCACAAATATATCCGACACATTCATATAAGTGACCACAATGCGGAAAAAGATTGTTTTGTCCCTTGTAAAAACGGAAATTTTGATTTTGCAAGATTTTTCAATATGATGAAATCCTTTGGTTATAAGGGTGATTATATTATAGAGTTGTATGAAAACGGATATGAAAATGATGACGAACTGACTTTTGCCCTAAAAGAACTTAAAAAATTACTATAAAATCTTTACATTGTGGTTTAAAGTGTGATAGAATACCATATATAGAATGTATGTATAGGAAGTGTTTTTATGAAATGTCCTTTTTGCGGATTTGAAGAAAGTAAGGTAATTGATTCACGCCCAACTGATGAGGGAGAAAAAATCCGTCGCAGACGTGAGTGTATCAAATGCACAAAAAGATTTACAACATATGAGGTAATTGAGAATGTGCCGATAGTTGTTGTTAAAAAGGATAAAACACGTGAGGTATTTGACCGTAGTAAACTTATAAAAGGTATGCTTACGGCATGTGAAAAGCGACCTGTTTCAATGGATACTATTGAAAATGCTGTCAGCGAAATTGAAACAACCCTTCAGAATTCTCTTGACCGTGAGGTTACAAGTGTGCATATTGGCGAACTTGTAATGGAAAAACTTAAAGGTATTGATGAGGTTGCATATGTACGTTTTGCATCAGTTTACAAGCAATTTAAAGATGTAAACGCATTTATGGAAGAACTTTCAAACTTCCTTGATAAAAAATAAGATTTTAAACGGAGTGTTGTTATGAGAAAATCAGTATATAAGGTGCTGTCGTTCTTAACAGCACTTTGTGTTTTTTTTAGCCTAATGCCCGTTGTGTCTTTTGCAGAGGAAGGCGAGCTTGAACATGTAGAGGATATTTCAATAATTCAGTTTTCACCCGAAACAGAATTAGAGCCAACCTTTAACATAAATATAAATAAGTTTTATAGTAGCGGTGCACAGGTTGATGCCACAAAGTATTTCTATAATCAGTTAACTGCTAATCAGAAGAAAATTTATGATGCAGTATGGGCAGCGGGGCCGGTTGAACAAGTAAGAGTGAATGTTTCAACTGCAAGTATGTCTGCTGCTCAGCAGGATACATTGTTAGCACTTACAGCACTCAACGAAGACAATCCCTTGTTTTGCTGGTTGTCAAGTATTGGACTGCGTAGGGCATCGAGTTATATAATTATTTCTTTCACACTCAACACAACTCATTATGCGGATTTCAACGATGTTGCAACCAAGCAAACGGCAATCATTGAAGCGGTTAATAAAATTCAGGTAAATGGTATCAGCCGTCACGAAAAGCTGAAATCAATTCACGATTATCTTGCCAATAATATTGTTTATGACAGTACAATTGCCGAGCCCAATATTTTTGATTCCTATGGTGCACTTGTGAACGGTGTTTGTGTCTGCGAGGGCTATGCCGAGGCGTTCAAACTTCTTTGTGACCGTGAGGGAATTCCCTGTCTTACGGTTATGGGTACGGGCGATGGTGGTGCGCATAAATGGAATGTGGTGCAGATGGAAGACGGCGAATGGTATTTGCTTGACTCAACTTGGGATGACCAATCAAGCAATATTTATTACAGTTATTTTCTTATAGGAAATAACACAAAAGCTCCATATTTCGGTAATTCAACTGTTGCGGATTCTACAATTCATATTCCATCAGGTAAACTTTTTTCAAGTGCAAATACTGCACTTTCTTATCCCAGGCTTTCTGATGATACTTATGGTGTTGGTATCTTGAGATATGGCGCAAAAGACATTCAGTTTGACACTGATCGCGGTGTTTTGATGGTTGGAAAGGGTATCACAGGTTATCTGAATTTTATTGTGAATTCCGGAGATTACACAAGAACAAGGACTGGTAGTGGTGTAACAGGTGCTACTTTGACGGTTTCTGATGGAGTGACAACAAGGTCGTACCTTGTTGCCATGCGCGGAGATGTGCAAAAGAGCAACACCGTCAACAACAGTGATTATACGACTATGACGGGCGTTTGTGACACAACGGTTAAGGTGGAAGATAAATCAGCAATTTTTTATGCAGGGGACATGAATCAGGATGGTGCAATCGATGGATTTGATGCCATTGCACTTGAATTATATATCCAAGGGGATTTGTTATATAATTAAAAAACTTTGGACTTGTGCAAAATGATAAAAACGCACAGGTCCTTTTTGTATGGTTTTGCAGACGGATTTTATTTACAAAGTATTAATTAACTGTTATAATTTATCCATAGATTTTGAAAGGGGTAATCTTTATGAAAAAGATGAAAAAAGTCCTTGCAGTAGCATTGGCAATAGTTATTACTTTGTCATGTGTCTCTGTTTTGGGCTATTCAGCAAAAAAGGAATATGTTCCGTCAATTATTATTCCGGGACTTTTCCAGAGCGAAACTTATTCTTATGAAAACGGTGAAATAGCTGTTGATGCAAACGGTGAACCGCTTCCCGGACCTTTCTATGTAACAATTACAGAAAAAGAAATCGGTGAAATTGTTACTAAAGCACTTCTTCCTGTAACAAAAATGTTTATTACTCAGGAAGATAAAGACCAAATAGCAGCTAAAGAGGTTTCAAAGATTCTTGCAAAGATTCTTATGGGCAAACAGCGTTCAGATGCTAACGGCGAATTTATTGACGACGTTCGTCCTGCAGTTTATGACGGTAGTGTGGCTACAATTACAGAAAAACAAAGAACACAGATGTTGGGCCATTTCCCGGTTCAGGAATATTTTGAAATTGCGGGTATGGATAAACTTTATGTTTTCAATTATGTTTCAACAGGTAATATGATTCAGACAGCAAAAGACCTTTATGACTACATTCAATTTGTAAAGGAAGATGCAGGTTCTGATAAAGTTAATCTTATTCCTGTAAGCCAGGGTGGTTCAATCACAAATGGCCTTATGAAATATTATGACGAACAAGGCATTTCACTCGCAAGAGATATTAACAGAATTGTATTTACAGTTCCTGCTCTTGATGGTGCAGCACTCCTTGGCGACTGCTACAGATACGGTTTTAACAAGAATAGTGATGTTCTTTACACAACAGCAATGCCATCACTTATCGGCTATGAAAATTACCTTGGATATATCATCAATATTATTATGAGACTTATGCCAAAGGCTGATATTGATAATCTCCTTGATATCATTGCTGACACAATGGTTAATGACTATTTGAAGTATTCGACCCTTTTGTGGGGACTTATCCCATCAGGTGATTATCCTGCATGTAAGGAAAAATATCTTTCAGAACCCGGTCTTGAGGAACTTGCAAGACAGACAGACTGGTATTATCAGGCACAGCTTGATTCTGATAAATATATTCTTGAAGCAATAGCTGACGGTGTTAAGATTTTTGACATCGTTGATACAAATGTTGAACTCTATCAGATTGCAGTTTCACATGCATCCCAGAATTGTGACGGTATTATCCATGTTGATTCAACATCAATGGGTGCTTACAGCGTGAATGTTGGTGAGAAACTTCCTGCAGATTATGTACCATCACGTAATAATTGTTCTGACCCTGCAAATCATGACCATACTGACCCCGAGGGTATTATGGATATATGTACAGGACTTCTTCCTGAACACACATTCTATTTCAGTGGACAAAACCACGCATCAACTGCATCAAACGATGTTATTATGACACTTATCATTCACCTTCTTACAGATGAAAGTTTTACAAGTGTTCATTCATATCCTGATAAATTCCCTCAGTTCAACTATAGCCGTGAAACAAAGCAGTTAAGAGAAGATGTTGACACAATGAGAGAATATGACACAAGCACTCTTACTCCTGAAATGGCGGAAGAACTTGCAGGTGCAATCGCTCAGGTTGATAAAATGCTTGAGAACACTGTAATTGATGTTGAAGAATATAATGCAGCAAAGGACCGCTTCTATGATGTGTTTAACAAGATTGACAGTGGTGAAGGCGTAATCACAACAAAAGGTGTTAATCGTGCACTTTATATTATCACAAGAGTAGTAAGTGATGTGCTTTATTTCATTTATGGTGATGCAGCATTTAGCGAAATGTCAGTTAAACCGATAATAGATGCAATTAAATAATGTAAATAAAAAGCGAAAGGACCCGGCTTTACGCCAGGTCCTTTTGCTTTGCAAGTAAGGTGTAAAATTAAAAACTAATGGAACTTTCTCGGTATTCTTTTGGTGTTTTACCGGTATGCTTTTTAAACATTTTGGTGAAATAATTCACATCGTAGATGCCACAATTTTGGGCAATAATCTGTATTTGCAGATTTGTTGAGGTTAAAAGAAATGCTGCCTGTTCAATTCTCTTTTTGCTTACATATTCGGTGAGAGTCATTCCCATCTCCTTTTTAAAAAGGGTTGAGAGATAGCTTGCGTTAACATTAAGCAGTTCTGCTTGACGACTGAGGCTTAAATCGGCAGTAATATCAAAATCTACAAGTGTGATTACTTTTTGAACAAGAGTGGAGTGTTTTTTTATGGAATGATTTTTTACGAGGGTGCAGTATTTGTCTATCATCTCATGGTGCATTGAAATACCTTCCTCAACAGATTTTATAGACTCGATTCTCTTTGCAAAATCTGTTGAAACACCATCTATATAAAGAGGATGAACACCACCTTGCTCAGCAGCCTTACGGAGAAGAGTATTTACAATAATACTGTAATTTTTAATGTTTCTTACCGGGTCGTTCACTCTCATTTCAAGCATTAGTGTCGAGGATTTTGAGAGGATTTGCTCTGCCTGATGAGTCATTCCCTGACTGACTGCCTGAATCATCTTGTTTTCACCCTCATATCTGCGTTCAAGCATCTGCATCGCAAGAAGAGCGTCATCGGCTTTTGTATCAAAATTCTTTACTATTTTCGGGAAATACTGATTCTGATAAGCCATATTTATTGATTGGAAGGAAAATTTATCTGTACTGCCCCACAATATTTCACCTAAAGTATTGAAAAGGGATAAAATAGTGTCTTTATCCGTGTAAACCGGAACGCTTGTGTAATATTTTAGTATCTGTGAAATTATGTTTGGTGCAATGGAGTTTTTCTCTGCCATTTCCATAATCATTTTCTGGCTTAAATCAATGTCAATATACGGACCTGCAATAAAGGTGATATCGGAAGCATCATTGTCAGAGTCGCATTCTGTTTTTGGGAGAAGTATAAAAATATAATTACAGTAAAAACTGTCCGTGATTTTATATATTATATTTTCTTTAATGGTTTCGTGAGGGGTACAGAATAATTGGTCATAATCATCCTGCATACCCAGAAAATCACGTACGCCACGGTCGGCATCGCGATAGGATTTATCATTTTCTGTAATAAGACAGGAATGAATTCTGTAATTATTTAAAATTCTACGAAAAAAGTTCAGTTCTTTTTCGTAAAGCATAAAAAACACCTCATGTAATTTTTAACATATTTTTACTTATTATCGTATAAATTTTGGTAAAAATCAAGAAAAAACTAAAAATTATACACGAAAAAATAAAAAGTTTACTAACTATAAAACGAGATATAAT
>JAZNIQ010000076.1:0-12618 GCA_045577555.1 Candidatus Fimenecus sp. | reverse complement strand
TTGATATTCTTGTTGCCGCAGTGGGAAAGGCATATTTTGTAACACCCGATATGGTAAAAGACGGTGCAGTTGTAATTGATGTTGGTATGAACAGAAATGCAGAGGGCAAGCTTTGCGGTGACGTTGATTTTGACGCAGTAAAAGACAAATGCTCATTCATAACTCCCGTTCCCGGTGGCGTAGGACCAATGACGATTACGATGCTTTTGAAGAATACACTTACTGCATCCAAGGAACATAAAAAATAAATCTGTTTTATTTTATACAAATCATCGTAGGGGTCGGCATCTATGATGACCCGTTAATATAATAATTGTAGCGGCGATTCGCAAATCGCCCTTTTATGAATGAAGGTGAGAAAATGACACATTTTAATATTACAGGTATGAGTTGTGCCGCTTGTGTTGCAAGGGTTGAAAAAGCAGTTAACGAAGTTGAGGGCGTAAAATCCTGTTCAGTTAGTCTTCTCACTAATTCAATGGGTGTGGAAGGCTCTGCAGACCCTCAAAAAATCATTTCTGCTGTAACAGAGGCAGGTTACGGTGCAACACTTAAAAATGATAAACATACATCATTAAAGGCGGAAAATGATGATACACTTAAAGATACAGAAACCCCAAAACTTAAAAGAAGACTCATAGCATCGTTGTTTTTTTTAATTGTTTTAATGTATATCTCAATGGGTCACATTATGTGGGGTTGGTATTTGCCCGAAGTTTTGGCAGATAATCCACTTGCAATCGGGCTTTTGCAGTTGATTTTAACTTCAATTGTAATGGTAATAAATCAAAAATTCTTTATTAACGGATTTAAAGGACTTTTGCACCGTTCACCCAATATGGATACTTTGGTTGCTCTTGGTTCAGGTACATCTTTTGTTTACAGTACTTATTTGCTTTTCAAAATGACCGCAGTCAGTGGTGAAATGGCTTACCATTACCTGCACGAATTTTATTTTGAATCTGCTGCCATGATTTTGACTCTCATAACTGTAGGCAAAATGCTTGAGGCACGGTCAAAGGGTAAAACGACAGATGCACTTAAATCTTTAATGAAATTAGCTCCAAAAACTGCAATGATTATTATTGATGGTGTCGAAAAAGAAGTGCCGATAGAAGAGGTACAAAAAGGTGACATTTTCATTGTGCGTCCCGGTGAACAGATTTCCGTTGACGGTATAGTTATTGAAGGACAAACCGCCGTTGATGAATCTGCTTTGACAGGTGAGAGTATTCCTGTAGATAAGTCAGCGGGTTACAGCGTTTCAGGTGGTACAATAAATCAATCAGGATTTATAAAATGTGAAGCTTTGCGTGTGGGCGAGGATACAACACTTTCACAGATTATTAAAATGGTAAGTGATGCTGCTGCAACAAAAGCACCGATTGCAAAAATTGCTGACAAAGTTTCAGGTGTTTTTGTACCTGTCGTAATCACAATAGCAGTAGTCACAACAATTATCTGGTTGATTACAGGGCAGACTGTTGGCTATGCATTAGCTCGTGGAATATCTGTACTAGTGATTAGTTGTCCATGTGCATTGGGTCTTGCGACTCCCGTTGCAATAATGGTTGGCAATGGTGTTGGGGCTAAAAACGGAATCCTTTTTAAAACTGCAATTTCTCTTGAAGAAACAGGCAGGGCAAATACTGTTGTACTTGACAAAACGGGTACAATTACTGAGGGTAAGCCAAGAGTTACAGATATAATTCCAATAAATATAACAGAAGAACAACTTATGAATTTTGCCTATTCTCTTGAGTTGAAAAGTGAGCATCCTTTGGCAAAAGCAATTGTGCAAAAAGGCGAAGAAACAGGTGTTACTCAGACAGAAGTGCATAATTTTAAAGCACTTTCAGGAAATGGTGTTGTTGCTGAATTAAATGGTAAAACACTTTATGGCGGTAGTCTTAAATTTATAAGTGATATAACATTACTTGATGATGATATAGTTAAAACTGCAGAAAAACTTGCAGATGACGGCAAAACTCCGTTGTTGTTTTGCATGGACGATATTCTTTTAGGAATAATAGCTGTAGCAGATACAATTAAGGACGATAGTCCCAAAGCCATAAAAGAATTGCAGAATATGGGTATCCGCGTTATTATGCTTACGGGTGATAATGAAAAAACTGCCAATGCAATCGGTGCACAGGCAGGAGTTGACGAGGTTATAGCAGGAGTTATGCCTGACGGCAAGGAAAAGGTTATTCGCCGTATTAAAGATAAAGGCAAGGTTATAATGGTAGGTGACGGTATCAACGATGCACCTGCATTAACAAGAGCCGATATAGGAATTGCTATTGGTGCGGGTACGGATATTGCAATGGACTCGGCAGATATTGTTCTTATGAACAGTAAACTTACTGATGTTTCTGCTGCAATCAGACTCAGTCGTTCAACACTCCGCAACATACACCAAAATCTTTTCTGGGCATTTTTCTATAATGTAATTGGAATTCCGCTTGCTGCAGGTGCTTTTATAAGCCTTTTCGGTTGGGAGCTGAACCCTATGTTTGGTGCAGCTGCAATGAGTCTTTCATCATTCTGTGTTGTGTCAAATGCTTTGCGATTGAACCTTAAAGAGATACACAGCAATAAAAAAGATAAGAAAATCAAATTTAAATATAAGGAGAAAAAAGTTATGGAAATTACAATGAAAATTGAAGGTATGATGTGCCCACATTGTGAGGCAAATGTAAAGAAAACTCTTGAGGAATTCGCAGAGGTTCGTGAAGCAGTTGTAAGCCATAAAGATGGTACAGCAAGAGTAACTCTTGATGCAGATTTGGGCGTTGCAACTCTTAAAAAAGCAGTTGAAGATAAAGGCTATAAAGTAGTTGAATAAGGGCAAAATGTAAGGGCGATTTAAAATCGCCCTTTTTTACTTAATCTCATTAACATCATATGGTGTTCTTTGATACACAAAATAGTTGAGCCAATTCTGAAATAAAAGACTTCCTGCGCCGCGCCAGGTGAGAGGGGGAGTAAGTCGTGTATCATCATTAGGAAAATAGTTATATGGAATTTTAATATCTAATCCCTTATGTAAATCTCTGAAATATTCACGTGCAAGTGTGTCACTGTCATATTCACTGTGACCTGTGCAGTAGAAGTTTCTACATTCCATATCCGCAACAAGGTGAACACCTGAAATCTCGGAATATGAGAGGATTTGCAAGTCCTTAACAAGGGCTATATCCTCTTTTTTTGTTTCCGTATGTCTTGAATGAGGCACATAGAACAAATCACTGAAACCACGAAGTAATGGGTGGTACATATCAAGAGGTTTGTGTGGAAAAATGCCAAACATTTTTTCCGGCAACTTGTATTTTGGGATACCATAATGATAATAAAGCGCTGCCTGTGCACCCCAACAAATATGGAATGATGAATAAACGTGGCTTTTTGCCCAATCAAAAATTGTGCAAAGTTCATCCCAGTAGTCAACCTCTTCAAAAGGCATCATTTCAACCGGAGCACCTGTGACTATCATACCATCGAATTTTTGGTCTTTAATGTCGTCAAAAGTCTTGTAGAATTTAAGCATATGCTCCTTGCTTGTGTTTTTGCTCTCGTGAGTAGCCACTTGCAAAAGTTCAACTTCAACCTGCAAGGGTGAGTTACTTAAAAGTCTTAAAATCTGTGTTTCAGTTTCGATTTTTGTGGGCATTAAGTTAAGAAGAATAATTTTAAGCGGACGAATATCCTGAATATTTGCCCTTTGTTCTGTCATGACAAAGATATTCTCCAACTCTAAATTATGTCTTGCGGGTAATTGGTCATCAATTTTAATAGGCATCTCGTCCACTCCTTTCTTCAATATGCAAGTAATTATTCTATCACAATATATTTACAATGTCAAAGGGAAATACTGTGTTCAATATCCATCCACTTATGCTCTGCAAAATTTCTTATACGGACAATGATTTCGTCTTCATAAACTTCGACATACATTCCCATTCCTTTATCCTGAACATCTGCATTACCAACTGTATTATCAGCACCAAATGCAGGAACGCTTATGTATGTAATATTATCTTCATTTATGTATGAAACCTGATTATCATAAAGTCCCATATGAAGATGTCCTGAAAAATAAATTATTTTACTATTACAGTTTTTCATTATTTCACGGAGTTTCTCACTATCTTCGCCAATATGGCCGTCTGTCCATACATCTTCCCATGTGTGATTAAGAGGATAATGGTTCAAAATAAAAATAGGCTTACCTTTTTTCTCTGCTATTTTCAATTCTTCTTCAAGCCATTTAAGTTGCTCGTCAGAAAGGTCTTCCTGAATTCCTGCATCAGATTCGGAACCAAGAATGATGAATGTGTATCCGCCGATACCGAATGTGTAGTATAAGTATTCAGAGTTTGATGAACGGAATTCATTGTCATAATCAAGGAAACGTTTTTTCAGGTCGTCATAATCTCCAACATTATAATCGCTTGGGCAAAGGTCATGATTACCTGACACGACGTGGTAAAATCCCGAATACCATGTGTCCAAAATTCCGTAAAAAGCACTTAATTCAACAACCTGATTATTCATTGTATTGTCACCAAGAAAGATAAGTTCGTTGTTCTTTTCGGCAGAATTTACATCACGGATGGCTTCACCAAAAAGCTGAAATTTATCCTTGTTGTTTCCCTCCATATGCACATCGGAAAGGATAGTAAAGGCAATTTCGGAATCATTCTTTGATGGTGTGTATGGAGTTATTGACTCAACAGGAGAGTAAATGAAAAATGCAAGTATAAATGCAAGGAGTTTATAAAACCATTTCATAACAATACCTCTATTTCTTATTTCTCTCACAAGGGGGAATCAATTATACTCACAATATTTCTGACAATATTGTATTCGAGATTAAAAAACCATTTCTTGTCAGTGCTAAACCATTTTCATTTTTTATCATATACCCATTATCAATGAAAATTCTTGATTTTTCATATAATTCTTCTGGGATTGAATGTTTGAATTTTTCATATACTTTGCTTTCGTTTAATCCTTCAACAAGGCGTAAACTAAGCATTGCATACTCTGTGAAATCTCCGCCAATACCATCGTCAATTGGTGAGTTATCATCCATGAACGAGTTGAATTCACGGTCAAAATAAAACCTTTTGCCATTTAAAAATGAATGTGCGGATGGCCCAAGACCGAGATACTCTTCACAATGCCAATATTTTAAATTATGTTGACTTTCAAAACCTTTTTTTGAGAAATTAGAAATTTCATATTGCTTTATGCCATTACTTTCAAGAGTTTCACACATCTGTAAATATAAATCTGCAGTCAAATCGTCATCGGGAAAATTATACTTATCCTGATTTTTATAAAAATGTGTGTTCTCTTCAAGTTTCAGCATATATGCGCTGATATGTGGCACACCAAGAGAAATGCAGAAATCAAGAGTTTCTTTTAAACTCTTTTCAGTCTGATTTGGAATACCTAACATAACATCAAGAGTGATGTTTTCAAAACCCACTTTTTGTGCGAGTTTAACAGCATTTTCAACCTGATTTTTGTCAGAAAGTCTGCCTAAAATTCGTCTTTCACTGTCAATAGCAGATTGTAGCCCCATTGAAATTCTGTTTACACCGCAATCGTAAAGCGTTTTGAAAAAAAGCTCATCTAATCCATGGGGATTACATTCAACAGTAATTTCCGCACCGTCTGTCAAAAAAACTGAATTGCAAGTGTCAACAAGATTTTTAAGGTTTTTTGCTCCTAAAACTGATGGAGTACCGCCACCTATGTAAAGTGTATTTGCTTTACGTCGCAAATAGGACATGCTTGACAAAATTCTTTCTTGTAAAACCTTTGTGTATTCATTTTTTTGCGATTCTTTTCCTGGAAAAGAGTAAAAATCACAATAGGGACATTTTGATTTGCAGAAGGGAATATGCAAATATAAACCTATATTTTTCATACTTTTATGTAAGTGATTGTGTGACCGCAGGATTTCACATATTTTACAAGGTCGTCAAATTTCAAAAAAATTGTTGCGGTGTTGTCATTGGGGTGACAGCCGACGATATCCTCTTTTTTCAAATCTGCATCAAAATAGATTTCAAGTTCCTTTTCAGTATCATAAATAATACCGAATGGAGAAACAGAACCTTTTTCAACGTTCAAATATCTATGTAATCTTTCATCAGAAGCAAAACTTAATTTGGTTGAGTCGATTTCATCACGGATAAGGCGTAAGTCGGCACGTTTGTCACCGTGAAGAACAACAAGCATATTGCGAGTACCCTTAACATCACGAAGAACAAGATTTTTTGGGATATGACCATTTTCTTCAAGGTGATGTTCTGCCAAATCTTCCATTGTGAATGCGGCAGGATGCGCAATCTCTTTATATTCAATTTCTAACTCTTTAAGTCTTTCAAATATTTCTTTATTCATCATCAAGTTTAAGCACAGCCATATATGCTTCTTGAGGTACTTCAACAGTACCAAAGTGACGCATGCGCTTTTTACCTTCTTTCTGTTTTTCAAGTAATTTCTTTTTACGAGTAATGTCGCCGCCGTAACATTTTGCAAGAACATCTTTTCGCATAGCCTTAACGGTTTCACGGGCGATAACTTTACCGCCAATAGCCATCTGAATCGGAATTTCAAACATCTGGCGCGGAATGTTGTCCTTGAGCTTTTCTGCAATTCTACGAGCCTTAGCATATGCTTTTTCACTATGAATCATAAATGAAAGTGCATCAATAATATCACCGTTAAGAAGCACATCAAGTTTAATAATACTTGAACGCTGATAATCACTCATTTCATAGTCGAATGATGCATAGCCTCTTGTTCTTGATTTAAGCACATCAAAGAAATCATAAATAATTTCATTAAGTGGCAAAACGTAATGTAAATCAACACGGTCAGATGCTAAGTGAGTTGTGTTAACATAAACACCGCGTCTATCCTGACACAGATTCATAATTGACCCGATATATTCAGGTGGAGCATAAATATGTGCCTCAACTGTTGGTTCTTCACAATAGTCAATGTTGGCAGGGTCTGGGTAATGGCTTGGGTTATCGATTTCAATAACTTCACCATTGGTAAGGTGAACTTTATAAATAACACTTGGGATTGTTGTTACTAAATCAAGGTTATATTCTCTTTCCAGTCTTTCTTGAATAATCTCGAGGTGTAATAATCCCAAGAAACCACAACGGAATCCAAAACCAAGAGCACCGGATGTTTCAGGTTCAAAGGAAAGAGCAGCATCGTTTAATTGTAATTTTTCAAGTGCTTCACGCAAATTTTCATAGTCTGCACCATCGGCAGGGTAAACACCACAGAAAACCATCGGGTTAACTTTTCTGTAACCTGCAAGTGCTTCGTCGGCAGGATTTTCAGCTGTTGTAACTGTATCGCCAACACGGGCGTCACTAACGGTTTTGATTGATGCGGTAATGTAACCAACCTCACCTGATGTGAGTTCTTTTTGTGGTTCCATAGCATTTGGACGCATATAACCAACTTCAACAACGGTGAATTCTGCGCCTGTTGCCATCATACGCATTGTGTCTCCGGGTTTTATTTTACCGTCCATAACACGAACATAAACAATAACACCCTTGTAACTGTCATAAACGGAGTCAAATACAAGTGCGCGTAGTGGCTTGTCGTCATGATTTTCAGGTGGCGGAACAAGAGAAACAATGCTTTCAAGAACCTGTTCAATATTCTGACCTGTTTTTGCTGAAACTCTTGGTGCCTCGTCACAGGGAAGACCAATCACTTCTTCAACCTCGTTTGCAACTCTGTCAGGGTCAGCAGCCGGGAGGTCAATTTTGTTGATTACCGGCACTAATTCAAGGTCATGGTCAAGTGCTAAATATGTATTGGCAAGTGTCTGTGCCTCAACACCTTGAGAAGCATCAATGATAAGCACAGCACCCTCGCAGGCAGCGAGTGAACGGGAAACCTCATAGTTAAAGTCAACATGACCGGGTGTGTCAATAAGGTTCAGTTCATAAGTTTCACCGTCGTTTGCTTTGTAGTCAAGTTTAACGGCGTGAGCCTTGATTGTGATACCACGTTCACGTTCCAAATCCATATTATCAAGTAATTGTTCGGTCATATCGCGCTTTGCAACAGTTTCGGTAAGTTCTAAAAGTCTGTCCGCAAGAGTGCTTTTGCCGTGGTCAATGTGAGCAATAATTGAGAAATTTCTGATGTTTTCTTTTTTAGCCATAATTACCTCTAAATACTATTTTTAAATCCGTTGCCAAGAATCTGCTTTGACTGTGTAACAATGAAAAAAGCATTTTCATCGGCTGATTTTATTTTCTTGATAAACTTCTGTGCCTGATTGTCAAGACAAGCACATAATAAAACATTTTTTTCGTCGCCTGAGTATCCACCCTGACCTTTAAGCACCGTAACACCACGGTTAAAGTCGTTTATAATCATACGGCGAACTTCGTCACTCTTTTCAGTAACAATCATAATCATTGCTCCGCGACTGATACCGTAAATAATATAGTCGAGCACTTGTGCGCTGACAAAAATTACGACGGATGCATAGAGCATTGATTCAACATTTCGGTAAATAATTCCACCTGAAATAACTACTACCGCATCAAAAATCAGAATTGATTTACCTATCGGAATGTGAGGGTGTTTTATCTGAATTAACTTCGCAATAATATCTACACCACCTGTTGTGGCATTGCGGATAAATATAATCCCCAAAGAAATCCCTGTTAATACACCACCAAAAAGTGAGGATAAAAGCATATCGTTTTGATATACAGGAAAAAATATACCAATATCGATGATTGTTGATGTAATCAAGGTTGCCCAGATAGTGCGCCTTAAAAATTTTGCCCCCAATTTTGTAAATGCAATAACAAACAGGGGAATATTCATTAAAAAAATAGATGTACCTATTGGCAGATTAAACAGATAGTTCAAAATTGTTGCTACACCTGTAAATCCACCGTTAAGAATATTGTTTTTTGATAAAAAGCAGTTGATTGCAACTGAAAATGCAATTCCGCTTAATATGAAAACGATTGTGTCAATAGAGAAATCCTTAATTTTGTTCAGGTGAGTTTTCACCATTGCCATCTCCAAAACTTTTGATGACCTCATTAAGCAAGAACTTTAATCTTTCATTTTCGCCTTTTAAATATAAATAACCCACAAGTGCCTCAAAGCCTGTTGCATAATGATAGTCACATCCGCTTTGGTTTTTTGGGGTGTGAGAGGTGTGAGCATTTCTGCCACGTTTGAAAACCTCTGTTTCCTTTTCTGTAAGCAGAGGAAGGATAACTCGCATACCTTTACTCTGCGCTTCAGCTTTTACCCAGTTAACCGAAAGCTTATGTAACTGCCCTACGGGACGATTTGCATCACAGACAAGCATTTCACGGATGAATAGTGAAAATACAGCATCACCCGTAAAAGCAAGTGTCAAGGGACTTAAAGTATCTACTTTTATATCTTTATCGTATAATCTCATAATTTACGGAACATAGTCAAATTCTAAATCGTAGATGCTGACTGTGTCACCCTCCTGAATACCTTTGTCAATAAGTGCCTGAATAACGCCACGTTCCTGAATAACTCGCTGGAAATATTGAAGTGATTCATAGTCGTCAAGGTCGGTTTTGCAAAGAATTCTGTAAATCCAATCCGCCTCAACAATGTAAACTCCGTCTTCAACGGTAACTGTAAATCCATCGTTACTCTTTCTGGTAATGATTTCCATTGGAATTTCTTCACTCTCATATTGTTTGATTGGTGGGAGCGTGTCGAGCATACGGGCAACCGCATTGATAAGCTCTTGAGTGTTGTGCTTGATTGGGGCAACAATCTCAAAATACTCATAACCCTTGCTTTCAATATACTCTTTGAATTTGGCCAATTGTTCGTCGGTTGCAAGGTCAATTTTATTTCCTGCAACAATCTGTGGGCATTTTGCGAGTTCGGGGTTGAATTTTTCTAATTCGGTGTTGATAGCTTCAAAATCTTCAATAGGATTTCTGCCTTCACTGCCCGCAACGTCAACAACATGAACAAGCATTCTGCAGCGCTCAACATGGCGTAAAAATTCGTGTCCTAATCCTATGCCTTCAGCAGCACCTTCAATAAGACCGGGAATGTCTGCCATAACAAAACTTTTTTCAGGACCCATTGAAACAACGCCCAATACAGGAATAATTGTTGTGAAATGATAATCACCAACAATGGGCTTTGCCTGACTTACAACAGAAATAAGCGAGGATTTACCAACGTTTGGAAAACCTAAAAGTCCTACATCGGCAATCAGCTTAAGTTCAAGACTGACTTCCCATTCTTCTCCGGGAGCACCGTTTTTAGCAAATTTCGGCGTCTGACGGGTAGATGTTGCAAAGTGTGAGTTACCCCAACCGCCTCTGCCACCTTTTGCACCTATGAATTCGGTATCTGTGGACATATCAGCCATAATAACGCCACTTTCAACCTCACGGATAATCGTACCACGAGGCACTTTGATAATTAAATCCTGACCGCGTTTGCCACTACGTTTACCGCCACTGCCGTTAGCACCGTTTTCAGCTTTGTATTTTCTCTTGTAGCGGAAATCAGCAAGAGTAGAAAGATTATCATCAACCTTGAAAACAATGTTCCCGCCTCTGCCACCGTCACCGCCGTCAGGACCACCTGCGTTAATGTATTTTTCACGGTGAAAGGCAACTGCACCATTGCCACCGTCTCCCGCTTTAATTTTAATTTTAGCAATATCTACAAACATATTTTTACCTCGTAAGTAATACAATTATATATAAAATCCCATTATCCTTAATATTTTACACTAATTTTATAAAATAATAAATAGGTAAAACAATATTTTTTGATTTTTTTATATATTGAATTATATATTTTGCTATCTTTTACGAGAAGGCTTGCACGAGCAACGCGAGTGACTGGGGGGAGATAAGGGGATTTAAATATTATTTCTCTCACTCCATCAAAATTTTCGATTTTGCCACCTCCCTCGTCGTAGGGAGAAAACATTGATTTTTATATTGCTACTTCTCATCGAACAAAAAATAAAAATCTAAAATTTTTGTTAAAGCTGTTATAAAACGGCTTAAAATGGAATATTTTGTGTAAAAACATATTGACAACCACAATATATTGTGTTAGCATAAGCTTACAAAAGAATTCGAGTGGGAAAACATTAAAAACAATGTCCGCAAAAACGGACTGAAAATATAAAATATTTCGAACATTTGTATTGACTTTTGGAAAAATTAGTCTATAATATGACTTGTAAAGAACATTTGTTCCATTTTGTTCGGTAAAATAAATAGTTTAAATAAATCGGAGGTTGATTTTATGTCAGCAACATTTGCAATCACAACTTTAATTGAATTAGCGGTGGCAATCCTTTTAGTATATGGTTTTATGCATGAGGAAAAAGTTATCGCATTTGAACAGGCTATTAAAAGAATTATAATCGGCAATATCCGCCGTGCAATCCGTATCCGCAATCATAAAAAGGCAGTTGCACGTGGAGAGCACCTTCGTTTGCATACAGTAAACAAAATAACTGCGGAAACAAAAACAACAGTAGCTTAATTGATTTTGGATATTCGTGAACATCCTTCTCTTTCACACCAAAAAACTCCCCAAGGTTGATTTCCTTGGGGAGTTTGCTTATGCTATGTAATTTTTGATTGCATCCTTCCAAAGATGATATGCATCTGGTTGCAAATGAACACCTTCTTTTGTAAGTGAAGGATTTATCTCACCGTTAAGGTAATACAAACTGTGCAAATCAATATATACTAATTTGTGTTTTTCAGCAAGTGATTTTAAACTTTTATTGAATTCAATAATTGACGAATTTTTACAAACAGAACTTTCCTTTTCCTTGCTGATAGGTAAAACACTTTGAATGTAAATTGTTGCATTTGGCACGGATTTTTCTAAAGCCGTGATGAGCTCATCATATTTTTCAACACATTTATCGTGGTTGAAATCGGTAAGTGCATTTACACCACCCATAAGAAAAACTTTTTCAGGTGCGACGGACTCAACCATTGAAACTCTGTTCAGAATTGCCTGAAGATTATCACCGGTACAGCCAAGATTTATGATTTTGTAATCTTTAAAGTATTCGTGGAAATCTCCACCACGAGTTATTGAATCACCAAAAAAGGCAATATCGGCTTTATAGTTTAGTTTTTTTAAACAGCTATCCCAAGAAAATGCGGTCCAGTTTGTTGAAACAGTACTTTCTTTAAGTCCCAATTTAACTAAAACTTTAGTGAGATACCCGGCACGAATGAATACAAAAATAAAAGCTGCTAAAAATAAAATCGCAAGGATTGTCGCAATTATTGCATATAACATAATACTTACCTCCGTAAAAACATGGTAAGTGTATTATGACACAACTTTTGTAACGTGTCAAGTTACAAAAGTAACATCGGGAGTTGTCGTATTTTGTCGAATTTGCAATTATACTTTTATTGGGTGACAGAAATGAAAGCTGAACAAATCAGAAAATACAAACAATTGGGTCTTAACATATCTTATTATAGAAAAGACAGAGGGATGTCACAATCTCAACTTGCGGAGCTTATTGATATAAGC
>JAZNIQ010000075.1:0-2081 GCA_045577555.1 Candidatus Fimenecus sp. | reverse complement strand
ATCACGGTCTTTTTTCTGAATGTCTCTCGGCACCATTCCCGTATAAGCCTGTAAAACAATATCCATTCCCAAGGCTTGCATTCTGCGGTGGTTACGACGAGCCATCTGACATTTTTCATAGAAGAAATTATCGTGAATCGGTCCGCCGATATTGCAGATGTTACTCATATAAAACCAGGCATAATAAGCGGGACCCACAAGGAAATTTTTTATTTCGCGGTGACGGTAACCTAACTTTGTAAGAAATCTTCTGTAAACTTCTTCCATTCCTAAAATATCAAGAACAAGGTTTATACCACTCATTGCAAGAAAATCTATTTCTTTCTGCCATTGTTCCTCATTCCAGAATGCCATGGAATATGAGTGCGTGCAGTAATTGTAGGCATATCTGTATTTAAAAGTTGTTGTACGGTCAATTTTACCGTTGACAGCGGGTAATATTTTAGGGAGTTTTACTTGTTTGCCGAAACGGGATATATGGCATTTGCAGATTTCTTTTAAATAGCAATTAAAAGCCGAGGCAAGACCTACACCTGTATTGGATGTAAGTAAAATTTTGCCGCGCAGACTTGCTATGGAAAAATAATCTTCTTTAAGTCTTTTGTCAAGTCGCAATTCAAACTGCTCAACATAGTTTTCACCAATAGTTCTGCCAATAATTCCCTTAACATCTTCAATGGTTTCCTCATCTGTAACAGGTTTTGCAAATTCAGTTTCTGAAAAAACTACAGGTTCACGAAAAACAGCCTTTTTTGCAGGGAAATGACAGTCTTCTCCCAAAACCTCAATATTGTTGATAGTAACTTGCTCACCACCATAATATTTAATAAAAATACGTAAATATCTTGCGATTTTAGGACTTTTGCCTTTTTTGTAAAAGTTCACGCCGTCAAGACTTGAAAAAACTGTATATTTAACCTTGATATTTTCGGGAAAAACAATCACAACATCGTGAACACTCATGCTTTTCGGAAAAGCAAGGTCTATAAAGCAGGGATAAGTGTCAAAAATAAACATAGGTACAGCGGATTTGCTTGCCTCACCGCTGGCGTTAAGAATTTCATAATTGAGAAGTTCCAAAATAATCACCTTAAATCTAATATCTACTAAAATATATCACAAAAAACACCAAAAGTCTATGAAGAAAAAGAACTATTTTTGTTGATAAACAAACAATTTTAGAATGGTGGAAAAAAATAGGGAAAAACTATTGAAAAGATATGAATAATTTGTTACAATTTATAAGGTTAAGTGTAGCAGTATGTATATGCACACTTAAATTAATTTGTTAATATTTTTTTGGAGGTATAAAAATGAGCAAAAAGTTTGTTTACCTTTTCAAAGAGGGTAACGCTTCAATGCGTGAACTCCTCGGTGGTAAAGGCGCTAACCTTGCAGAGATGACAAGTCTCGGTCTCCCAGTTCCTCAGGGCTTTACTGTTACAACAGAAGCTTGCACACAGTACTATGAGGATGGCAGAAAAATCAATGATGACATCCAGGCAGAAATTATGGAGTACATTGACAAGATGGAAGAAATCACAGGCAAAAAGTTTGGTGATAAAGAAAATCCACTTCTTGTTTCAGTTCGTTCAGGTGCTCGTGCTTCAATGCCAGGTATGATGGACACAATCCTTAACCTTGGTCTTAACGAAGAAGTTGTTGAAGTTATGGCAGCTAAGTCAGGTAATGCTCGTTGGGCATATGACTGCTACAGAAGATTTATCCAGATGTATTCTGACGTTGTTATGGAAGTTGGTAAGAAGTATTTCGAGCAGCTTATCGATAAGATGAAGGAAGAAAAGGGCGTAACGTTTGACGTTGAGCTCACCGCTGACGACCTTAAGGAGCTTGCAAATCAGTTCAAGGCTGAGTACAAGTCCAAGATCGGCGTAGACTTCCCCTCTGATCCCAAGGAGCAGCTTATGGGAGCAGTTAAGGCTGTATTCCGTTCCTGGGACAACCCCCGTGCAAACGTATACCGTCGTGACAACGACATTCCTTATTCCTGGGGTACTGCCGTCAACGTACAGATGATGGCATTCGGTAACATGGGTGACGATTGCGGTACCGGTGTTGCA
>JAZNIQ010000074.1:0-9030 GCA_045577555.1 Candidatus Fimenecus sp. | reverse complement strand
AGTGATAGAGCCGAAGGAAACATGATTCGCAAATTGCTTTACGCCTATCACTCAGTTTTAGCACCTTGTCTTTCCTGACAGGTTGCTGGTTAGCATTGGGCTGGTCCCTTAACATCTAACACTCTTGATAGCTATTTAATTGTATTTTTACTATACGCGAAAATCCCGTTTTAGTCAAATAAATTTCACTCCTAAGGCGTATTTTCTGATAAAACCGCTGTTTTAAGTCCACCAAATCAACCAGGACCAACGGAAATGTTAGTTTTGGTAAATTATGCAAAGGACCCAAAGATTAAACCTGGGGTTCTTTTTTTGTTGAGTATTAACCTTTAATTCCATCGTCGTCGCCCTTGCTGGCGTTGTGTGATTTGCAAAGCAATCGGGCATTATCTAAAATAGTTCTACCGCCTTTGCTCCAAGGTGTAATATGGTCAACTTCTAGTTCTTTATAATTTGTAACCGTGCAATT
The DNA here is from genome assembly GCA_045577555.1 of Candidatus Fimenecus sp. Lineage (GTDB taxonomy): Bacteria > Bacillota > Clostridia > Oscillospirales > Acutalibacteraceae > Fimenecus. Next base: position 8,561 of record JAZNIQ010000074.1, on the reverse strand, counting down.
TGCGCCTGCACACTTTTGTGAGCGACGATATAGAGAACTTTTATCTTCGTCATTAAATAATCGTTTACCATCGCATTCAATGTTATCTTGAATTAATTTGGTAATTGCAGTTTTATGGGTTTCAATTTTCCATTTTTTAACATCATTTGCATTTCTCATGATTTTTCGGTAATAATCAAGAATTGAATCTTTATCCCAACCCTTGTTGACAATAAAACTTGCTACCATTAATGCTTTTTCGCTATCAACTGATGTAATTTTAATGAATTCAGAATAAACTTCAAGGATTTCATTTAGTTTGTAAGTATTGGCATCAAAAGAAGTATTTCGTACATCTCTTAGATGTGTTCGAATCTTGTTTGGCGCCATTTTATCTCCAAGTAAGTCAAAGCAATTATACAAAAACTGAATTGCTTGTTCGCCACGCCCGATTTTTTTAATATTATCAATAACCCTTGCTTTTTCTTCTATAAACTGTTCAAATTCGTAAATCCAGGTTCCATGGAACATACCTCGTAAACTTTCGTATGGTGTTAAAGCTAATGAGTTTGTATTTATCATGTAAAATGAAACTTCTTCTTGGTCCTGACTTCCTTGTTTAACCACTATATCAAAAGTGTAATTCAGAAGTTTATCTTTTTGTTCTTGGGTTAATCCAATAAATGTTGTTTCTCGTCCATTGATTCTGGTTACTACATTAATTTCTCTAGTCGGATTACAAAAATAATAAAGACTTAAAACCCTTTGTTTTCCATCATGAATATTGTATTCATCATTACCAAGGTCCCAAAAATAAAGAGCAGGTAACTGAATATCAAATTGTAAGATTGAGCGTATCACATTTCCGGCTCTTGTCATTTGACCATCTTCTGTGTTTTGATTCTCTGTGTAATAAATAAATTTGCGTTGTGTGGATTGGTCATAATGTAATTTTCCACTACTAATCATTTCAAAAATTTCTTTAACTGTTTTTTTCATTTTTTTATTCTCCTTATTACTACACCGTGAAAACTTTTTTCTCCTGGATTTGAAACCATTTCGTTTGATGCTCGATGAGCAAATGGATTAGCACTTGGATTGACTTTGTTGTAATAACCTTTGGCATTGGTAATGTGCCACTCAAATTCATCGTTACTCAAAACATCTAACACGCCAACCGAACAGAAAATCCAACCGAAGTAATCATCAGGTATTCCACTAAATTTATCAGCCCTTATAGGGTGAGTTCCATCTTTCATAGTCATATTCTTCATTGCAGTAAAATCGTTTTTGTAATTCTCATATTTGAATCCGTTACGAAGTAGTTGTTTGTTAATTTCATCTTGTGCATCAGAAAACGAAGTGAGCCAATCGACTGCAACTGTTTTAGTTTTAAATTGATTGTTTTCAGTTGGATTGTAAAAATTTAAACTTAAATGTCTTCCATAACCTAAATAACATGTTTTTAGCATTAAGGGCAATCCAACACATGGATTTGTTCTATTTAAAAATGGAGCTAGTACAATAAAATCAATTTTGCTATTTAGCAGGGTATTTAGAAATAAGCCATTTTTATATGCGCTAAATGGTGGATTAGTTACACAAATATCATATTGTGTAAAATCAACTTCTTGGAACCGAATTCCTTTCCCGGTTGCGGGATTGTATCCACTAGCGGTAATACTTTTAATTTGCCATTCTTTAGCATGTTCCACAAAGGTCCGAACAAAATTACATTTTAAGCGCTTGCTTAAAAATTCATCAACTTTATCCTTAGGAATTTCTTTCGATTCAGTATTATCCACATCTTTAATGTATAAACATCTTACAGATTTAACCGTGTTTGTATGTCCGTGCATTTCGTCTTTATCAAAATCGATTCTTAAAGAATAAATACCGTCTTCATCATCAACAATATCCCAATCACAAGGACAAATAATATTTTTGTTTTTAAATTTATCTGCCCAATACGAAAGCTCATTAACAATGTCTTGCATCGATGTATAACATTCGTCATTTGGCACAGTTCCCAATGGTGTTTTCTGCCCACTATCGTATTTAATTTTATTCAAAACCTTTTGTTGTTTTTCCATTCAAAATCCTTTGTGATTATTAAATCAACTTTTTAGATTGTTTATCCTTAAAAGTCAATGTTTATAATACAAATATAAAAAATATTGATTATAAGGTCAAACAGATTTCGTATTTAGAAGTAATAATCAATAGATTTATGATTATTAAGTAATATTACGAAGTAATTATCACAATCTATAAACAGAGCGGAATTTATAATATTAGTAAACAAAACAGAGGTAGCCATGGATAAAAAAGAAATTATAATAAGAATTAAACAAATCAGAGATAGAGCCAATCTTTCTGCGCGTGAATTATCTTTGCGCTTGGGTAAAAATGATTGCTACATTAACAAAATTGAAAGTTTACAATTTGACCCACCGATTAATATGTTGATGCAAATCATTGAATGTTGTAACAGCACCCCCGAAGAATTTTTTCACCGTGATTTATTGGCTTATCAAAAAGATAAAACTTTAATTGATTATTTTTCCAAACTGACACCCAGACAAAAAGATGCCATTTTGAATCTTTATGAAAATTGATTAAAAACCAGCACTAGAGTCCACCAAATTGTCCAGGACCAACATAATCAGTTCACTTGATACAATTTACATAAATTATAAAAAGAGCCTTAAAATCGAAATTTGATTAAGGCTCTTTTTTATTGATAAAAATCAAGATTTAATCATTGTGACCGGTGCCAAAATCAGTTTTTTGAACAAATACTGTAATATATAATAGGGAAACTAATTTTTAATGGTTTTTTAATATTTTTTATGCAAAAAAATGGGGTTAAGGCCTCATTAACCTAAAGTTGGCATAAAACAAACTGTATAATTATTATAGAGGCAAAACTCAAAGGAGAAAATTATGAAAATATCAATAATTTTATTAACCGAACCGTAACACTTGGTTTTAAAAATATTGGGACAATAACAAAAGATTATTGTTAAGGCTGTCAATAAAAATTCATCGTAAGCGATGAGCATACTTTAATATGCAAAAAATTTAGATTTTATAAGATAACTAGGAGATGTAAATTATGCAAACTAATTTAAACGTATTAGAAAATTCAAATTATTTTAATTTATATATTTTACCAGAGGCGATACAAGAATATCGGCATTACATTATTGAGGGTGCAAGAATTATGACGGAAAGAAAAAAAATCAAGTACGCCTCATGCTTACCCAATGGTATGGGTGGCTATCATTGTCGAAAAAAAGACCAACTATATTCATTAAAACGCAATGTAAAAAGACAACTGCGAAGTTGGGAACGCGACCTCACATTTGTCGATACAAGTTATCCAATGCTCTATGTAACATTAACCACTGATAATAAAGATTTAACCTTTAATGAATTAGATAAACAAGTTAAATCATTTTTAGATAAAGTCTCTTACAATTTCGATAATTATTTTGCCTACATTAGAAGATTAGAATTAAGCGAAGATTTATATAAACATGCTCACTTAATACTATTCTTTAAAGGTAACAATACTCCAAGAAAATTCACGAGACCATGGGTGCAAAATCATTGGACACTTGGAACCAGTGTAGATGTACAAAAAGTTTATAACTATGAAGGATTAAAAAACTACATCTGTAAATCTGAAAAACACGAATTCTTTATGCAAGATGGAGTGATGTATTCACACTATGATTATGGAATGAAACTTATTTCAACGAGTAGAAACTTGCCAATGACCGATGATATTAAAGTAATTGTTAATACTGATAAATACTTTGGAAAAGAACTTGCTGAAGAAATGGGACTTACCCACTATCATCAAGTTTATTCTATATCATACATCAATGGAGTTAGAGTAAAAAATGTTGAAAGAACTTTTTATTACTAGCAAAAAAAGATTTACCAGTTGATTTATTTATAATGATTAATTATAGATTTTTCCGTATTTAATGTTTAATTTATATAATTAAAATGCAATGCAACAATTTTTAGTTGTTTAACACAAGAAAAATCTTGGAAAAGTTCTTAGTATTCAATAAATCATCTTGGTAAATGACAAAATTGTTAGTAAAAACCGACACAAGCGAAATTGGTCGGTCAGACTTTCTTATGGCAAAATTCAAATTGAGTGTACTTCAATGAAAAAAAGTTTCCGCTAAATCTATTGAGAGACAAAAAGGTGGAAATTTACCTATAGGTAATCATCACTGGTTATCTATTTATAGTTTAGTTTTTTGTTTACATTTCCGTTTAATTTCTTTTATATCTTTGTTTGTAAGTACTTGTACAAAAGTACCAGAATTATTTAATAAATTTGTTTCATAAGAAATCATTTCTGCGTAGATTTTATCTAAACCTTTGGTATACATCCATATTCCTAATGTTATAAGTAGATTTATTATATAAATAATTTCGATAACGATATGACTACTGTTCACAGCGGTAACAAGTAATTTATTTGATACAAAAGCAAGAAATAACACACTTATGCAAAATGTTGTTACAAGTAAAACAGTTTGAAAATAAAGGTAATTTAACGCTTGACTATCTGTAACAATTCTAACATCAACCTTCTTAAGTTTTTCTAAATGAGACTGCCTTGCTGCTTTTCGAATTCTTAATTCTTTAATTTGCTCTCTGATTTCAATATATTTAATTCTATCGTTTATAAAATAAGGAACAATAAAAACTAACAATGCTAAATTTACAGCAAATAATGTTACATTTGCTGTTGTTATTGCACTAAGCGAATCAATAATTAATTCAGGTGCGTATTTATAAATGACAAATGAAATAAAAATAAATAATATAAATGTATAAATGGGTTGTATATAAAATTTCTTTTTAGAGATTTTCTTTAAAAAGAAATTATCAACTAATTCAATATCTTTTTCCCTCTGTTTTTTGATATCCTTCATGTTCATATTTATTGTAACACAGAATTTGCTGAAGATTTAAGTGGTTATCAAAATTTTTCTATTTGGTAGTGATTATATTTCACAGGTTTAATGCTCAATATACTGAGCATAAAATACAAAAATATGCTCAATAAGGTTGACTTTTATATATTTTTGTATATAATAATTTAAATTATTTTTTTTGTTAAAGGAGTGTAATTTGGAATTAGCAACCAGTGAAAATGTTTTAAACTTGCTGTTTTCTTATAATCCATGGTGGTAAACAGGTGTGGCACAAAAAGAATTCATTAAGGAGATGAAAAGATTTGCTTATTACGAAGCAATAAGAACAATGTTAAAGACCGATATTAGACGTTCCGTAATTTTATGTGGTGCAAGAAGAACAGGCAAAACAACTGTTATGTATCAGACAATTGATAAATTGATTAATGATGGTATTTCTCCTAAAAACATAATATTTGTTTCTTTTGACCATCCTTTGTTGAAGTTATGTTCAATCGATAAGGTAATTGAAATATATCGTAGCAATATTTCATCAGACAGTGAAATATATTGTTTTTTTGATGAAATTCAATATGCCTCAGAATGGAATAAATGGTTAAAAATTTTATATGATACTAATCCCCATATGCACATAATGGCAACAGGGTCAGCAAGTCCAATTTTAAAAGATAAGGTTTCCGAAAGTGGATTAGGCAGATGGACAATTATCCATGTACCTACATTATCCTTTTATGAGTATTGTCAATTATTAAATATTTCAGTTCCCGCGTTATCTCAGGTTGTAAAACCTACCCAATTGTATCAAAAATCAAAACAGGAACAAACTGATATTTTTAATAAACTTTCTTGTTTGCAGGTGCACTTTATAAGGTATTTACAAGTTGGAGGTTTCCCTGAACTAGCTTTAAGCCATGACGATATTTATGCCCAACGAATTCTAAGGGAAGACATTGTTGACAAAGCCTTAAAAAGAGATTTGCCTTCAATCTATGGCATTAGGAATATTACTGATATTGAAAAATTATTCTTGTATCTTTGCTATACATCTTCCAACATAATTAATATTGCTACAATTTCAAAAGAACTTGATGGGGTTAGCAGAAATACAATTGATAAATATATTGAATATCTCGAAAGTGCAAATTTGATTTATGTTAGTCCTTCAATTAGCACTGGCCCAAAGCAAGTTCTAAAAGGACAAAACAAAATTTATATAGCAGATGCTGCAATGCGAAATGCAGTATTACTAAAAGATGATATAACAAATGACCCAGACGAATTGGGCGTTATCGCTGAGACTGCAGTTTATAAGCATATAAAATCATTTTATTATAATGACAACACCAAAATAGGATATTACCGTGGTGATAAGAAAGAAAAAGAAATTGATATTGTTGTTAAATCTATTAAGGTTCCATCAATTTTAATTGAAGTAAAATATCGAGAACAATCTAAAATTACAGAAGGTGATGCGATTGTCACAGAAGGCAATGATATGCTTCCAGGAATTATAATAACAAAAAGGGCTAACGATTTTGGTGAGTTCAAATACGGGAACAAAAGTATTTATAAGATTCCCGCACCAGCTTTTTTATACTTGTTAGGGCTTGTCGAATACCAAAGAATAAAATAAAAAAGTTTTGTTCTCAATTTACCGTAGGTTCAAAGCCTGGTACGCCTGACAAGATTTCTTGATAAATTTAATGTTAATCAGTTCGGATTTGTGGATAACGGATTTCACCACAAATAACCGCCACAGCAGTTCTTGTTGTGAACGTGGGCAGTTATCTGTTGTGATTGGCTCAACAAAAAATTTGCCATCAACGATTTGGGCAAATAGTGGGTGATTGTGTATGTGAATTGAATTGGCAGGGGTAGCAGGATTCGAACCTACGAATGCGAGAGTCAAAGTCTCGTGCCTTACCGCTTGGCGACACCCCTTCAGTAATATTTATTATATACTATGTTGTGTTATTTGTAAAGAATATTGTTTTTGTTTCGCACGGTTTTTTGATTGATGTTTTTTTGTGTGCTATTGTATAATATTAAAGATGCGTATAAAGTCACATTTCACGCTTCGTTTAGGGGTATCTGTCTAACGACGAAACCCCTGCACTTCGTTTAGGGGTATCGCCAAGTGGTAAGGCAAATGGCTCTGACCCGTTCACCGTAGGTTCGAATCCTGCTACCCCTGCCATTACAAACCTCTTCCGCGTTGCTGGTTGGTTTTTGGGGGAAGGGGGCTATTAAAAAAGCGTGGGCGGTCGTTTATAATGTATTAAGGACACAAAAGATTATGTTGGAAGCATACAAGGTACAAATCGGTAAAAGAAATTTAACTGCCGAAGATGTTGGTATTGAAATTTGAAAAGCCTATTAATCTAATCGGTTTTCTTTTTTCGTGCGGCGGATAAATTCTTTGCTGAATTTCATTTTGCCAAGTTCGTTGCAACGGTTTAGCAAGGTTGTGGCAATTTCTTCTTTGGTTTTGCCTTGTGCCAGTTGTGAGTATTGAACTGGTTTGTCAATTATATAGACTTTGTCGGATTTACGATAGTACGTAACATAGATAGGTAAATCAATGCCACGTTTTAAGCACGTTTCTGCAAGCATGATGAACCCGTAATGAAAACTTTCCAATTCGGGCAGGTAGCCTTTTTCGCTGTTTTCGGGATAAATGACAATACTTTCGCCTTGCTTTAAAGTGTTAATACTTTCCTTTAAAGTTTTTATCAATCTGGCATCACGGTAAGTAGAAATCAAATTTAAACCTTTGTAAAACATATTGGTCAGTGGACTGGCCAACAAACAAAACAGTCGTGCCAAATGTAAGTTCCAATGTTTCTTTTCGTGATAATAAACTTCCGTTTGGTATTTATACAGCTTTTTCAAGCCAGAGTTCATTTCGTGGGCTCCCCACATGCGAATCGGGTGCGGATTATAAATTTCCATGGACATGGGGGCGTCGGTACCTTCATGGTTACTGAGAATTAAACTGCCGTATTGAAACTTATCACCAAGGTAAATAAAAGCCGGACGTTTGTAGCGAATTCTCATAATACCTTTCAAAAGTTTAAACCATAATTTTCTTTTTTTCTTTGGTTGTACTGCTTGCATTTTTTATCTCCTTGTAACAATCAAAATAATATAATAACTCCCAGCGTTTATCAACTATTTATGCCTATCTTACGGTTGGTATTTTTTTGAAAATTTTTATTTTTTCGTCGGTGGAAAGAAACAAATTTGGTCTTGACAAGTAACGATTCTAAATTTGGTTCGCACAGTGTCTACATAAATGCGATTTAAAAGAAAGTGTCGTTTTTGATAGCAACACTTTTTTAATTATTAAATTCCGTGTCAATTACAAATTGCAGGCTTAATTATATAATAAGTGAATGAAGATGAAAAAAAGCATTTTAGGTTCGTTAACCCCTGCCAAAATAATTACAGTGTTCTGGTTTGAGTTTTTTCTCGTTGGTAAATTGTTTGGAAATATTCGCGGGGATTTTCGTGGACATCTTCAAAGTCAAAGTCTTTAATAATTTTATTGACTGCTTGCAGGTGTTCAAATTTTAGGTTATTAACCGGAATAGCGTATTCGTCAACGTAACA
>JAZNIQ010000073.1:0-2621 GCA_045577555.1 Candidatus Fimenecus sp. | reverse complement strand
TTAGAGAAGGTGGCATCCAAATTTTATTTGGATGACGGATGAGTAGTCGCCGCTTTGGTGGGCGATCGCTCTGCTTCGCCGCGTTTGAAAGTAACAAGCCGGATTTTTTTATTTTCAACCCGTAACTTTCAACTTTAAACTTTCCATTTTTCCCTATATCGTTGACATAGTCATGACCTTCAGTATGCACTGGAAAACCTTGATATTCAGACAAGAATATTTGATGTAAGCGGTGATGTTCCCGTCCCTTCAGGAGATGCTGTTACTTTGACTAACCCTGACGGATATGGTGATGTTCTTCCTAAACTCACTTATATGTCGAAAGAAAATCAGGTGGTTGCATACTACACAAAAATGGAATTTGATAATATAACGCCTGAAACTATTTCAAATGCATTCACGGCAGATTCCGCTATAGTGTATCTTATTTATGATGCTGATAGCGATACATGGAGTAATAGCGGTGATGCTTACAGCGATGATGAACTCGATGGTATGACGGATGATGAAAAAGCAGCATTCCGTGAAGAATGGTACGGACAGAGATTTGTTTATCTCAATGCAAATAATAGCGTTGCGCCTGCAGTGATGGATATAGATACAGCATCACACAACGATAGATATTCTATTATCACCTGGGTTGTTGACTGGGATAAAAATCTTGAAACAACTTTTGACCGTGATATATTTATGCAGTATCATGATACATTGGAACACAAGACAACGGATATTATCAAAATTTCCAACGAATCAATGTACTATTCCTCACCTGAACTTGTAAGCTCGGATACAAACCTGTATCTTTTCTTCGGACAGATGAAGGAAGGAGATGAAGAGGGATATATAAAATATCACAACTTAACTGAAATCCTTCAGGAACAGATGTATACATATACAGAAGCCGAAAACGGAAATTACTACGAGCTTAAATATACCATTCCTGAAGCAATGTACACAGACCGTTTAGGTAATGAATATACCATACCGGCAACCGAAGTTGTTCTGGAAGGTGACATTGCTACTACATCTGCAAGCATTTCGGAATATGATGCATTTATAGATAAGCAAGGCAGAATGTTTGTGTTCTGGTCAGGCGAAGAAGATGGTGCAAATCATATTTATATGGTAATGTATGCCGGCGACAACGATACTGAAACTGAGGGCAATTGGAGCGAAAAGTTCTCTATCGTTTCATCCGATGATAGCTATTACTCAGAAATTGCCGGAGCTTTGTATGACGGAAAAGTTGTCATTAAGACCAATAAAACGACCATAGGTTCAGACATCAGAAGTCTTACATTTGTAAAACACGTACCGTACAGTGATATACACATAAAGGAGCTTGAACTTAGTGATAAAGCACCAAGAGCCAACAGAAGCGTAGAAGTAACTGCATCTGTAATTAATGATGGTATTATGCCATATGACGAACCTGTAACAGTAGTATTTGCCTTAAATGGGGAAATTGTTGATGAGAAAACAATTGACTACAAGATTTTTGGCAGTCACGTTCACCGGGCTTCCACAAATATTATTATGCCGGATGATATAGAAAATGCAGAAATTTCTGCATATATTAACGGGCAGGATGCGGTGACTGTTAAACCTGACTTTATTGGTATTCCTGAATTTTTAAATCAGAAAATCGTAACTGACGAAGACGGCTCTAAATCTTATAAGGTAACATTATACAATTCAGGTAATATTCCTTCCGAAGAGATGCTTATGACAGCTTATATAGGCGATGAAGTTATTGCTTGCGAAAATGTTGAATCAATCGCTTCGGGTGAGTCAATGGATGCTGTAATGCCATTGGATATAAAAGACAGTATGTACAATATTACAAACGGCAAGGGTACTGCGGATGTTGTAATAAGAACTACCGACAAAGATGAAAAAGCAATTGATATTTATAGCGAACAAGCCATAAAGGTGTTTGATGCCGAGGCAACAGAACTTCTTAAAAAAGTTGAGGATGTTGTTTTTAAATATGACACATACACAATGAAAAAAGGTACTCATAAAGACATTCAGCCTGAAATTATCGGTGTTGATGAAGGTCTTCATGTGATGTGGCTTGAGAGCAGCAATGAAAATGTAGCAAAAATCAGCAATAATATAATTTCTGCTACATCTCCGGGTAAAACCACCCTTAAAGGCGTAGTTGTTCCTGATAAACAAATTGCTGTATTCGATGCTGCCGGTAATGGATATATGAAAAATGTTTTAGATACGCTTCCTGAGAATCTTATAAAAACGGTTACAGTAGATATCCGAGTGAATTCAGGTTCGTCGGGTGGTTCATCAGGTAGTTCTGTTTCCACAAAAACCGAAAAGAACGAGGATGGCTCTACAACCAAAACAACAACCGATAAAAAGACAGGAACAGTAACCAAAGTTACAACTTATCCCGATGGTGATGTTGTAACTGTTAAAACCGAAAAAGATGGTACTGTTACTGCTGAGGTTAAAGCAAATTATGAAAAGGATGTTGTTTTGCCGATATGCCATTGAAACGGCACGAGAAATTCCAAAATCAGAAGGTATTCTTGTCGGAATTTCTTCGGGCTCGGCACTTTTTGCTGCTTTTGAGCTTGCAAAGCGTGAAGAGTATAAGGATA
>JAZNIQ010000072.1:0-3235 GCA_045577555.1 Candidatus Fimenecus sp. | reverse complement strand
ACCTGCGTTAATAAAATCTTTCAGTCCATCAACGGTATTATGGTCACAGAGTGCAACAGCAGAAATATTCTCCTTTTCGGCAAGTCGAACAAGTTCGGCAGGAGTCAATGTACCGTCGGAAAACGTTGAGTGAACATGAAGGTCACATATCATAATATCACTTCCTTATTTCTTCAATTATTATAACACTGGCTTTGAGTTTGTGAATTGTACTTTAGTGCAAAAAAATAGCAGGGTTTTTACACCCTGCCACCATAAAATATTATTCGAATTACTGAACTTTAAACTGCTTTGCGAGACCTGAATCCTGCCATGTATCATAAGCTTCAACTTCAACAGGTGAATCAGATGTGAGAATGTATGTATTAGAAACTGTAACTGTCTGACCAGGTTCTACATTTTTTGAGAATGCAAGGTCTGAATCACAAAGTTCATTTGACTGACCTTCTACAAGCTGGATACCATCCTGATAAACTCTAAGGTCAACTGATTTGAAAAGGTCTGTTGAATCTTCACGGTTGTTTGTGAATTCAAAATAAACTCTGATAAGCTTTGTTTCTCTAACGCCATCAACAAATTCAGCATTTTTAATTGCAAAACCGTTCTTAACATCTTTGTTATAATAGTCTGTGATAGTGCCACTTTCTGCCCAACCATTGTTGAAATCAGGAGCTGCAATTTCCTTTGCTACAAATGCTTCTTTTGGTGCACCAGGAAGTGCTGCAAGGTCAAGTTCATAAGTAAGAACAGCATTATCTGTATTATGTGCTGTAACTTCAAGTGCAACCTTACCTGTTTCAGCATTGAGTACATATTCACCAACGCAACGGATTGTCACACCCGGACGAACATTTTTCTTGTGGTTTTCAACTTCAGCAACATCCTCACCATAAACGGCTCTTGTATCATCAAGTTCTTCACCGTTCTGAGTAAGTGTAATATCATTTTTTTCGTCAGTAAAGCTTGTTGTGTAGCTTGATTCCTTATTTGTGAAATCAAAGTAAACACGAATAGCCTTTTCGCCATCTTCATCATCAAAGAGTTCTGCACCAACAAGTGCGAGTGCAAATTCACCTGATTTGTTTGACCATTCACCCTTTGCAAGAGATGTATCCTTTGGAGTTTCTGTTGTCTGTTCTGCATCATTACCTGATGGTGTTTCGCCACCATTGTTGTCTTTGTTTCCGCCACATGCTGCAAGTGTCAATAACATTACAAGTGCTAACATAATCGCAAGAATTTTTTTCATAATATCCACTCTCCTATATTTTTTTAGAGATATTTGACGCATTGTTCTCCAATACATCAATTGTATTATAAAACTAATTATTCCAAATTACATTGTACTTTAGTGCAAAAATAAAAATTCGTCTAATAATGAATAACTGTAACGTTACCTGTAAAACGACGAATTGTATTAAAAAGCGTAGTTAATACCAAATCAGATAAAGTTGTTTTTTGCAATACATAATAAAAGAAAGCAAAACAGAACCGTTATTCATTTCCGCAATCCCAAAAATTTGTTGGAGTAAGGTTATTGACAAATAAACAGTAATGTGCTACAATACATTTAACACTTAAGTTAAATGTTAAAGGAGGCAGTTTATGGGATTACAAAATACATTAAAAGCCCTTTCTGACCCTGTTCGTCGTGAAATACTCAATATGCTTAAAAGCGGACAAATGACAGCGGGGGAAATAACTGAAAGATTTGATATAACAGGTGCGGCAATTTCCCGACATCTTTCTGTTTTAAAAGAAGCCGACCTTGTCCGTGATAAAAGGGACGGGAAATTCATAATATATGAATTGAACGCATCTGTGCTTGAAGAAATTATGCTCTGGATTAAAGATTTGAAAGGTGATGAGAAACAATTATGATTAAAAGGAATTTACCAAAACTGATAATTACATCATTAGTAATCCTTATACCAATACTTATTGGTATTATACTGTGGGATAAGTTGCCCGACCAAGTCCCAATGCATTGGGGTGCAAATGGTGAAGTTGATGGTTATGGAACCAAATTTCAAGCAGTATTTTTGATGCCTTTAGTGTTAGTTGCAGTTCATTGGCTTTGTGCTTTTGTAACAACTCTTGACCCTAAAAAGCAGAATGTTAACGATAAAATGTTTACTCTTATTTTGTGGATTATTCCTGTTATATCGTTGCTTTGCAACTCAATGGTGTATGCAACAGCATTAGGTCATAAAGTCAGCGTTGAAATAATTATGCCACTATTTATGGGTGCATTGTTTGTTGTAATCGGAAATTATCTTCCAAAATGCAAACAGAGTTATACAGTAGGAATTAAAATACCTTGGACTCTTAATGATGAAGAAAACTGGAATAAAACACATCGCCTTGCAGGCTTTCTCTGGGTAATCGGTGGTGTTGTAATAATGGCAACAGCATTTTTAGGCACATTCTGGCTCTTCTTTGTTGTGCTTATACCAATGGTAATTGTTCCATTCGTTTATTCCTACATGCTCTACAAAAAAACAAAAAACAAAAATCAGTAAGATGGCGGGGCAAAACCCCGCTGTTTTTATATGACATTTTGCATTTATTTTGCATCTGACTCTTGAAAAAATAAGAGATTTGTTGTATAATATTATTGTTAAATTTTTGTCAGACTTTGTCTGATTTTTGGAGGTAAAATTATTATGGCAAATCGTTTTGTACTTAACGAAACATCTTATCACGGCAAGGGTGCTATCACAGCTATTGCTGACGAAATCAAGGCAAGAGGCTTTAAAAAGGCTTTTGTTTGTTCCGACCCTGACCTTATTAAATTCGGCGTTACAAAAAAGGTAACAGATATCCTTGATAATGCAGAAATCGCTTACGAAATCTATTCAAATATTAAACCAAACCCAACAATCGAAAATGTTCAGACAGGTGTAGAAAGCTTTAAAAACGCAGGTACAGACTGTATCGTAGCAATCGGTGGCGGTTCTTCAATGGACACAGCAAAAGCAATCGGTATCATCATCACAAACCCCGAATTTGCTGACGTAGTATCACTTGAAGGTGTTGCTCCCACAAAGAATAAGTGCGTACCTATTATCGCAGTTCCCACAACAGCAGGTACTGCAGCAGAGGTTACAATCAACTATGTTATCACTGACGCTGAAAAGAACAGAAAAATGGTATGCGTAGATGTTCACGATATCCCCGTAGTGGCAGTTGTTGACCCCGATATGATGGCATCAATGCCCAAGGGCCTTACAGC
>JAZNIQ010000071.1:0-5263 GCA_045577555.1 Candidatus Fimenecus sp. | reverse complement strand
GAGAGAAAGATTTGTCTTGTCTGAAATTTCTGCAACACTCATATCAGGATTTCTGAAAATAGCAATAATTACTTTTAACTGTTCACCACTTGCAAATTTAAGACCTTTGTCAGCAATTTCCGTTGGCAAAGAAAACATTGAGGAATAAACCTTTGGTGAAATCTCAAACATACCTTTCCCTCCTTTATACATAATATGGGAGAATAAGTATAACACATTATTTTATAATTTGCAATTATAAAAATTTATAAATAATTGCGTATTACAAAATACAAATTTCACATTGAAATTCCTGTTGACTTTAACACAGTGAAGTTATATAATTATCAAGTATATAAATTTCTTTTAAAAATATGGTTTGGAGTGGAATTTATGAGCATTACAAAATCAGTTTTCGGTAAGACTCACGATGGTAAACAGGTTGATTCTTTTCTCATTGAAAACAACAATAATATGAAGATTAACCTTATCACTTACGGTGCTACTTTACAGAGCATCTTAGTTAAGGATAAAGATGAAAATGAAATCGATTTATTGCTCGGTTTTGACGATATGGATGGTTTCGAAAACCGTCACGATTATCAGGGTATGATTGTAGGTCCTGTTGCAAACAGAATTTCTGCAGGCGGTCTTACAATTGACGGAGTTCGCGTTCCCGTTACAACAACTCACGGTGATGTTACTCTCCACAGTAACGGAGAATTTTCAACTGCTGTATGGGATGCAATTATTGTTGACTCTGACTCCGTTGAATTCTCATATTTCAGTGCTGACGGCACAGAGGGATTTCCTGGCAACAAAAAAGTAACAGTTAAATATACTCTCACAGATAAAAATGAGATTATTATGGATTATACCGCAGTTTCTGATAAGAAAACTGCATTCAACCTTACTAACCACGCATATTTCAACCTTAAAGGCTACGGGAATGGTGACATTCTTGACCATACTCTTTACATAAATGCCGATGCATTTACTCCTATGGGCGAAGGACTGGTTCCAACAGGTGAAATCCGTGACGTAACAGGCACTCCGTTTGATTTCAGAGAGCCCAAAACAATCGGCAGAGATATCGGTGTTGATTATGAGCAATTAGATGCAGGTAACGGCTATGACCATAACTTCTGTATTAACGGTTATGACAAGTCTCTCCGTCTTGCTGCTACTGTTACAGCACCTAATGGCGTACGCCTTGATTGCCTTACTGATTTACCGGGTATGCAACTGTATGTCGGTAATTTCCTTGAGGGTAAAATCGGTAAGAATAATACTCCAATGGACTTCCGTTGTGGCTTCTGCCTTGAAACACAGTATTATCCAAACGCTACAAATACCCCTTCATTTTATAACTGTGTGTTTGATAAGGATGAGGTTGTGAAGACAACAACAATATATAAGATTACAGTGTAAGCGCAAAATGCAAAGTGCAAAGCGCAAAATGATTAAAAAAAGGATAGCTTACTATGGAAAATACTAAAAGAGTTTATTTATCAGCACTTGTTTATAACCGTACAGGTGTACTTTTACGAGTTGCAGGACTTTTTGCTCGTCGTGGATACAATGTTGTATCCCTTACCGTTTCCGAAACTGAAAGCCCTGAATTTTCAAGAATGACTATTGTTTCTGATGTTGAAGAATACAAAGTTGCTATGGTACATCAGCAACTTTCACGTCTTGAAGAGGTTATAAATGTTGTGTGCCTTGACGAAAGCCAGACAATTCAGTCAGAACTTTTGCTTATCAAAGTTCACGCACTTAATAAGGATAGAACAAAGGTTCTTAAAACAATTAACGGCTTTGGTGCAAAGGTTAAGGACATCGGTCACACAACAATTACCGCTGAACTTACAGGTATTCCAAACCTTATTGATAAATTCATTGATAAAATGGATAAACACGGTATTATCGAGCTTTCCCGTTCAGGTCTTACTGCTCTTGAAAGTGGCGATAAGAGTATAAAAGGAGTTGAATAATATGGGAATGACAATGACACAAAAAATTCTTGCCGCACACGCAGGGTTAGATAAAGTTGAAGCAGGTCAGCTTATTAATGTTCGTCTTGACCTTGTTATGGGTAATGACGTTACAAGTCCTGTTGCAATCAACGAAATGAAGGCTAAAGGCTTTACTGATGTTTTTGACAGAGAAAAAATCGCACTTGTTATGGACCATTTCACACCTAATAAAGACATTAAATCTGCTGAACATTGCAAACAGGTTAGACAATTTGCAAGAGAATATAAAATCAAAAACTTCTTTGATGTGGGACAGATGGGTATTGAACACGCACTTCTTCCCGAAAAAGGTATTGTAATCAGTGGTGACACAGTTATCGGTGCTGACTCCCACACTTGTACATACGGTGCTTTGGGTGCATTCTCAACAGGTGTTGGCTCAACTGATATGGCTGCCGGTATGATTTCAGGTATGGCGTGGTTTAAAGTGCCATCTGCTATTAAGGTTAATGTTACAGGCAAGTTTAATAAATGGGTTAGTGGTAAGGATTTGATTCTTCACCTTATAGGCAAAATCGGTGTTGACGGTGCACTTTACCGTTCACTTGAATTCACTGGTGATGGGATTGCAAATCTCTCTATGGATGATCGTTTTTGTATTGCTAACATGGCTATTGAATGCGGTGCAAAGAACGGTATTTTCCCTGTTGACGAAAAGACACTTGAGTATATGAAAGGCAGAACCAACCGCGAGTCTGTAATTTTTGAGGCTGATGAAGATGCAATTTATGACGAGGTTATCAATATTGATTTAGGAGAGCTTAAATCAACAGTTGCGTTTCCTCATCTTCCTGAAAACGCTCATATTGTGGGTGAATTCGACAAAATTTATGTTGACCAATCAGTAATCGGTTCTTGCACAAACGGAAGAATCGAAGATATGCGTGCTGCTGCAGAGGTACTTAAGGGTAAAAAGGTTAATGAAAATGTTCGTTGTATTGTTATCCCTGCAACACAGAGTGTTTATCTCCAATGTGTAAGAGAAGGTCTTGCTGAAATCTTTGTAGAAGCAGGTGCAGTTTTCTCAACACCTACTTGCGGTCCTTGTCTTGGCGGTCATATGGGTATCCTTGCTGCAGAAGAAAAGGCAATTTCTACAACAAACCGTAACTTTGTGGGCAGAATGGGACATCCGACAAGTGAAGTTTACCTTGCAAGTCCATATGTTGCGGCGGCAAGTGCTATCGCAGGTTATATCTGCACACCAGAGGAGGTACTTTAATATGAAAATTCAAGGCTCAGTACATAAATACGGCGACCACGTTGATACAGATGTTATTATTCCTGCAAGATATTTGAATACTGCTGATCATAAGGAATTGGCGGCACATTGTATGGAAGATATTGATAAAGAATTTATAAATAAAGTCAAAGATGGCGATATTATGGTTGCCGGTGTTAACTTTGGTTGTGGTTCATCACGTGAACACGCTCCAATCGCTATTAAGGCAGCGGGCGTTTCCTGTGTTATTGCAAAAACATTTGCAAGAATTTTCTACAGAAATTCACTCAACATCGGTCTTCCAATCCTCGAATGTCCCGAAGCTTGTGATGCAATAGATGCCGGTGATGAAGTAAGTGTTGACTTTGACAGCGGTGTAATTACAAACATCACAAAAGGTATAAGCTATAAGGCTCAGCCATTCCCCGAATTTATACAGAACATTATTTCAAAAGGTGGACTTTTGGCTTCGCTTAAATAATTTCGAATTACACATTGCGAATTTATAATGTAACACAATTTTCCAATTTCCATAAAATGTAATGTAAGTTCATTATGGAAGGAGGAAATAATAAATGTGTAACTTCTTCGGTAACAACACTTGGTTGATTATTATCATAATCTTAATTCTTCTCTCTGATAATAACAATGGTTGCGGTTGCAACAACGGCTGTGCTCGTAAGGACTACGATTGTTGCTGCTAAAAACAGATAAAAATTAAAGATGTTAAATGTAAGGCGGAAGAGGCTGTCCCTCTTCCGCTGTTTTTATTTGTGGCATATTCACCTCTCTCTGATGTGGTTCAAGGGTATGCAATCCAATCATTATAATAAGCTGGAATTTGTAGGGATGAATTCGTAATGCATAATTTGGAATTTATAATTGAGAAATTCCCCCTCTCAGTTACCTTACGGTGACAGATTCATTACTCGCCTGTCAGCTCGGATAGCGCTAATTCCGCATCTACCGGATGCTCGTGCCCTCAAGGGTGGAGCCCAAGTTAGCCTTTCTCCCACAAGGGGAAGGTGGCAAAACGAAGTTTTGACGGAAGGGGGGCATACAAACAACACCACAAATTCTAAATTATCGAGCTAAATACAGACTGGTGTTGTGTGTTGGGATTATAAATTTTAAAAATGCTTGACATTTGACAAGCTTTCTGTTATTATATTCAAGCCGCATATTAGGGGGTAGTGTGTCCAAATGCACTAAAAGTGGTATTTCCCACCCTCGATAGCGAGTCTATATTTAAGGTAGGTTAGAAAAATGTACGCAATCATCGTAACAGGCGGCAAGCAGTACAAAGTACAGAACGGCGACGTTGTATTTGTAGAAAAGCTTGACGTAGAAGCAGATGCAGAGATTACTTTTGACAAGGTTCTCGCAGTTGGTTCAGAAGACGGACTTAAAGCAGGTGCTCCTTATGTTGAAGGTGCAACAGTTACTGCTAAGGTTCTCAAAAATGGTAAAGGTAAGAAAATTACTGTATTTACTTACAAACCAAAGAAGAACGAAAAGCGTAAGAAGGGTCATCGACAGCCATATACAAAGGTTGAGATTACCGGTATTAACGCATAATGACAACAGCAAAATTTCTGTTTTCGGATGATACAATAGTTTCGTTTGAGTTAAGTGGTCATAGTGACTACGCAGAAGAGGGTGCTGACATTGTTTGTAGTGCAGTTTCTTCGGCAGTTTATATGGCAGCCAATACAATAATTGAAATTATGAAAATAAGTCCAGAAACAGCAGTCCGTGACGGGTATCTTAAATTAGAAATGAATTTAGATGATGCTCGCAAATCGAAGACGATTACTGACGGTTTATACTTGCATTTAAGTGAGTTGCAAAGTCAGTTTCCCAACAACTTGAAACTTGAAAGAGGTGTTTTTGATGCTTAAAATCAATATTCAGTTATTTGCTCATAAAAAAGGTATGGGTTCTACAAAGAACGGCCGTGACTCAGAGTCAAAGCGTCTTGGTGTGAAGCGTGCAGACGGTCAGTTTGTTCTTGCTGGTAACATCC
>JAZNIQ010000070.1:0-7116 GCA_045577555.1 Candidatus Fimenecus sp. | reverse complement strand
CCAGGGCAATCCGCCGAATTCCCATTCTGAACAGATATACGGGCCGGGACGGACAATTGCCATAAGCCCTTCCTCCTGTGCAATTCTCAAAAACTGTGCAATATCAAGATTTTTTGTAAAGTCATAAACATCAGGCTTTTTCTCATGCATATTCCATGCACAATATGTTTCAACACAGTTACAACCAATTGCACGTAATTTCTTGAAAATATCACGCCATGTGTCAGGCATATTTCTAAAATAATGCACCGCACCGGAGATAATTTTTATTGGTTGACCGTCTTTTATAAATTGGTTTCCCTTGACCTCAAAAGTCATATAAATCCCCTCTTTTTCAATACAATTAAATCACCATTTTGTTTGTAAATCCTAACTAGTATTTCTTATAAAGTATCATAACACAAAAAATAAAATATGGAAAGGCATAATCACTATTGAAAAAATATTTTAATTAAAACACTTTGAATTTTAGTATGGATTATTCTATTTTTATGTGATATAATCACTTAAATTCAATTGCAAATACCGAGGTGCAACTATGTCAGCATATTTATTCGCTCATTTTACAAGTGATAAAACCGGAGATAAGGAAAACATCTGGTTTGCTTTAAGCCGTGATGGTCTTAACTGGACAGATTTGGGTACAGAATCACCTGTGTTATGCTCAAAAGTAGGTACAACAGGAATTCGCGACCCCTTTCTTGTTTATGATGAAAATATGAAGAAATATTTTATTATCGCAACAGATTTACTCACCACAAGTGGCAGTTGGGATGATTTTGCAAACCATGGCAGTCGGTCGGTCATCATCTGGGAGTCAGAAGATTTGATTAAATGGTCTGAAGAAAAACTTATAGAGGTTGGTATTCCTGGAGCCGGATGTGTCTGGGCACCTGAAGCAATTTTTTGTAAAGAAAAAAATATGTGGTTTGTATTTTTTGCTTCCCGTGTAACGGAAGATGGTGACACAGAATCTAAACAGCGCATTTATGGCACGTTCACAAAGGATTTCAAGGAATTTACACCTACATTCAAATATATCGATGCAAAAACTGATATAATTGACACAAATATTGTTTGGGACAATGGTTGGTATTATCGTTTTTCAAAGGATGAAACCAACAAGTTTATCATCATCGAAAAGAGCAAGGACCTCATTTCTAAAAATTGGGAGAACATTTACTCTGAAGTATTTTCTGTCTTTTATGGCCTTGAGGGACCTGAGGCATATTATATTGATGAACAAAAAAAGTGGTGTGTGATTGCAGACCAATACAACACAAACGGTGGTTATACGCCATTTTTATGCGATGACCTTTCAAGCGGATTATTTAAACAACTCCACAATGACCAATTCTATATGGGTAAACGCAAAAAACGTCACGGTGGCGTATTGAAAATATCAGACGAATTAGCACAAAAACTAATTGATTACTATGGAATAAATGAATAACATAAAAGCGATAAGGATAATCCTTATCGCTTTTTAACTTTTAATGCTGTCAAGTCAAAACTTAAGTCCAACAGCCACTTTATTTTGTTTTCTTCAACAGTACCATC
Organism: Candidatus Fimenecus sp.; assembly: GCA_045577555.1. GTDB lineage: Bacteria > Bacillota > Clostridia > Oscillospirales > Acutalibacteraceae > Fimenecus. The sequence continues at coordinate 5,556 of JAZNIQ010000070.1, read as the reverse complement.
AAGTACAACTGTAATCCAGTATGTTTTATTCATATGATATGCGGGGAAAAAGCCTTTTTCACATCTTAAATCACCAATTAACATCGGGTCGCATTTGAGGTTCATAACTTCAATGTTTCCGCTTTCATAAACTCCTATTTTCTCTTTTGGCAGATTCATAATAACTGCAAACCATTTTTTGTTATTACCATGACGAAACACAGCATGATCAGGCATTGAACTCCACGGATATTCCGCTTGTGTACCATAAACACTTAAAATGTGTTCTTCTATCTTTTTTCTGTTCATCATTTTACTGTTTCATATGGCCAATCAATAATTCCGCCAAATTCCTTAACATTGGTATACCCCAAATCAACAAGAGCCTGTGATGCAATTTTGCTTCGTCTGCCACTGCGACAATACACCAATATCAGTTGGTCCTTATCTTGCAATTCTTTCTCTGCACGTTCAAAAATTTCATATTCAGGAATAAGAATTGCACCCTCAATATGGCCCTCGTTAAACTCTTCCTGTGTACGTGCATCAATGATTATATAATCCGTCTCGGTATCCATTATCTCTTTTGCCTGTTGCACATCTATCTGCTCATACTTTATTGGCTTTTTCATTTCTTCCGTCCCCTGTTGTGTCGGCTCTTTTGTCCCGCCCTTATTACAGGCAGTTATGCCAAACAAACATAATGTAATTGTAAGCATTACTGCAATTACTTTTGCTTTTTCCATTGTTTTCACTCTTTTTTATTATAGTACCACTATCACAGTTTTTTATACTTTAGTTTAATGATAAAACAGCTTTAATCATATAGTGGTCTGATACATTCACCTTTGCCCCTGTGACTGTCACAACTTCATAATTATTAACTATAAAGCCATTATTTACAAATATAAAATCAATCGGATTGCCTACAGTTTCGTTTGTCCATCCGTTAAATGAAGTCATATTGTCACCGTTTGCAACAACAGAGTTTGCATTAGTGTATCCGTTATTTTTAAGCAACTGACATGATGCGCCGTCACTGTACTGATTAAAATCACCTGTAATAACAATCGGAATATCACCGTATGCAGTTATAATATCATTGGCTTTTTCAAAAATGAGTTGTCCGCCAAGATTTTGTGCTTCTGTGCTGATATTATCAAAATGTGTGTTAAGATGTGCATAGATTTTTCCTGTTATCTTATTCTTTAGCACAACATAAGAACAAATTCTATGACAACCTGCACCTTCAAATCGTGATTCAACATCAGGTGTCTCTGACAGCCAGAAAGTGTCGCTTTCTAAAAGTTCAAACTTATCTTTAAGATAGAAAATTCCGTTCATCTCTGACTTTTTCTCATTTTCGTCTCCGCCACGCTTAACGCCATAATATTCATACTGTGGCAAGTAATTTTCCATCTTTTCAACCCAAGTACTGTTTATTTCCTGAGTGCCGAGAGAGTCCGGCAAATGGTCATTGATTTGCTGTGCAAAAAGTTTGGCACGTTTGTTGCTGCCCGTACCCTCTAAGGCATTTCCCCAAGGAGCTGCCGTATTATATGATGCAATAATTAAGTTTTCTGTATCTGCAATTCTGTCATCAGCTGGTTTAATCACAACTCCACCTCCAAAAATTGATGTGAAGATGTTTGAAATAATAGTAAAAAGGCATGCTGTTGTTATAAATATTTTTGTCATAAAAACCACCTCTGTAAATAATTTATCACAAATTACAGGTGTGGTCAATTCCGTATTGTAAATTTTGATTTAATGTGATAATATATTATTTGGTATATTATCATTGAAATAAGATTCAGGAGAATAATATGAATATTGTAATCGTAGGTGACGGAAAAGTAGGAGCAACACTTGTTGAGCACCTTTCACAAGAAGGACATAATGTTGTGGTAATTGACCGTGATCAAAAAATTGTAGAACATATGGTAAACTCATTTGATGTAATGGGAATTTGCGGAAACGGTGCAAACTGTGAAGTGCAGTTAGAGGCTGGTGTTGATTCCGCTGACCTTTTCATTGCCGCTACATCATCCGATGAGCTTAATATTCTTTCTTGTCTTATGGCAAAAAAAGCGGGAGCTACTCATACTGTGGCAAGAGTCCGCAACCCTGATTATTTAAATCAGATTTCTTTCTTTAAAGATGCTTTAGGTCTTAGCATGGTTGTTAACCCCGAGTATGATGCAGCTAATGAAATAGCAAAGGTACTTCGTTTCCCCAACGCCATAAACATTGAAACATTTTATCGTGGACTTGTTGACCTGGTTGAGCTTCGAATCGGCAATGACAATCCTCTTTGTAATATGCAACTTACAGATATTTTCAATAAATTTGACATTAAAATTCTTGTATGTGCTGTTCAACGCAGAAACGAAGTTATAATACCACGTGGTGATTTTGTTCTCCAGGCAGGAGACAAAATCCACGTTACCGCTCCACGTGGTGTACTTGTTAGTTTTTTGAAGAAACTCAAGATTTATAAACATCGTACAAAGAACATCATGATTATCGGTGGCGGAAAAATGGGTTATTACCTTGCACGTCAGCTTTGTGAAACAGGCGGATACAATATAAAAATCGTAGAAAATGATGCTGAACGTTGCGAAAAACTTTGTGTTCTCTTACCCGAAGCAGATATTATCCATGGTGACGGTACTGACCGTGAAATTCTTGTTGAGCAGGGACTTGAAGGACAAGATGCTTTTGTTGCACTTACCACCATTGATGAAGAAAATATTATTTCTGCAATGTACGCATCTTCTCTCGGCATCAGTAAAACTGTTGCAAAGGTAAATCGTGTTTCCTATGATGTGCTTGAAAGTATAGGAATGGATAGTGCTTTTTCATCAAAAGCAATCGCAGCCAACAGAATTATCGCATATGTCCGCGCAATTGAAAATTCAGGTGAGGAATCAAGCGTACAGACACTCTACAAACTTGTTGGTGGTCAGGTTGAAGCTCTTGAATTTAAAATTTCCGCTGATTTTGCTGAAATTGAGGTTCCGCTTCGTGACCTTAGATTAAAAAAGGATACTCTTATTGCATGTATAATCAGAAATCATAAAGTTATTTATCCCGGCGGTAACGACAGCATCGAATTGGGTGACCGTGTTGTTATTGTCACAAAGAGTAATCACATCAGCAGTATTAACGAAATTTTTGAGTAAGGCGAAAATATATGAATATAAAAATGGTCTCAAAAACTGTGGGCAGACTTTTATGGGCAGAAGCCGTTTTTCTCCTTTTACCCATGTTTGTATCACTATACTATAAAGAAAATCTTTTTTATATATATTTATTAGTAATCGGACTCTTGTTGGGTACAGGTGCAGTTATGAACTTGCCAAAACCCGAAAAACACAAGATATATGCCCGTGAAGGATTTGTTATTGTATCTTTATCTTGGATTCTTCTTTCATTTTTTGGGGCATTGCCATTCGTTTTTTCAGGTGAAATTCCCTCAATAATCGATGCTATGTTTGAAGTTGTTTCAGGCTTTACCACAACAGGCGCCACAATTCTTAACGATATTGAATCCATATCAAAGAGCCTTCTTTTTTGGCGTGCCTTTACTCACTGGATTGGCGGTATGGGAATTTTGATGTTTGTTTTGGCATTTCTTCCGCAGAAAGATATGCAGTCAATGCACATTATGCGCGCTGAAGTACCAGGACCAAGTGTCGGCAAGCTTGTTTCAAAAACAACAGTTACTGCCAGAATTCTTTATATCATTTATGCTGCATTCACACTTGCTGAAATAGTCGCATTACTTTGTTGTAAAATGCCTCTTTTTGACAGTGTTACTACCGCCTTTGCAACTGCGGGTACAGGCGGATTTTCAATAAAAAATGCAAGTATTTCTGCTTATAACAGTTTATCTGTTGAAGTTGTGTGTACATTATTTATGTTACTCTTTGGTATAAATTTCAATTTATTCTATCTTATTTTGATAAAGCAATTTAAACGAGCAATAAAAAGTGAAGAACTCTGGACATATTTAGGTATTATTGCCGTTTCAACATGTGTAATCGCAATCAATATAATGCCTCTATTTAATTCTTTTAGTGAGTCATTAAGACAAGCCGGTTTTCAGGTTGTTTCAATTATCACAACAACAGGTTTTGTCACCGCTGATTTTAACAGATGGCCAATGATTTCACAAATTATTATTATTACCTTGATGTTTATCGGTGCTTGTGGCGGTTCAACAGGCGGTGGACTCAAAATAGGAAGAATTATTATCCTTTTTAAAGCATGCATAAGAGAATTGAGAAGAGCACTTAATCCTAGAAGAGTAAAATGTATTCGTCTTGATGGTGCTGTCCTTGAAAAAGAAACTGTTTCAGCAACTTGCGTATATTTTGTTGTGTATATGCTTGTTGTGGCTGTATCCATATTACTTGTTTCAATTAACGACCATGACTTTACAACAACTTTTTCTTCCGTTATAACCTGCATAAACAACGTAGGTCCGGGATTATCCCTTGTCGGTCCTATAGAAAACTTTACGGTAATGTCATCATTTTCAAAAATCGTTCTCACTCTTAATATGCTTGTTGGACGACTTGAAGTTCTTCCGATGATGATATTGTTTGTTCCGTCAACATGGAGAAAAAACAGCTAAAATCACAATAAAGAGTTAACACTTTTCTGTTGTGTTAACTCTTTATTTTTATCTCATTTTATCAAGTTTCTGACGATTTGCAACAACAATAAGTTTCATTGTCTGTTCAAGCATTTGATGAGGGTCAATTTCCGTTGAAACGTTATTGCCTTGCTGTATTGCGATAACATTTATTGAATATTTTTTTCTTAAATTTAACTCAACAAGCGATTTTCCAACCCATTCAGGTTTAATATCAATTTCCACAAGAGAAACATTATTTGTAAGTTCAAGAATATCCACAAACCCGGAACTTAATAAATTCTTGGCAAGTCTTACACCTGATTCATATTCAGGTAAAACCACTTTATCAGCGCCAATTTTGCTTAAAATTTTACACTGCCTTTCGTTGGCACATTTCACAATGACAGTCTTTACTCCCATATCCTTGCATAATGTGGTAGCCATAACACTTGTTTCAAGATTACTTGCAACTGCTATAATCACCACATCCACATTGGAAATTCCCAACTGTTCCATAGCATCTTCATCAGTTATATCTGCGCATTTACAAATAGGAAATTCATCAACTACATTATTTATAACATCTTCCTGGAAATCTACAACAAGAACTTCTGCGCCACTTTCAACAAGTTCCTTTGCCACAGCATAACCATATCTACCTAATCCAAGTACTGCATATGAATTATTAGTTTTCATAAATATTTCCTTTCTAAAGTATAAAAATTAACCTACACTGATTTCTTCAAACGGAGTTTTAACTATATTTTGCTTATCTTTTTTTGTGTTAAGAGCAAGTGCAAGAGAAATAGGGCCCACTCTACCAAGATACATCGTAACAATAATAATCAACTTTCCCCATAAATTAAGTGTTGAGGTCAGGTTTCGTGTTAGTCCTACCAAGTCGGATCGTAGCCATGTCGTTCTGTGAGCCA
>JAZNIQ010000069.1:0-2094 GCA_045577555.1 Candidatus Fimenecus sp. | reverse complement strand
CCATGTTGCAACTAATGTTACATATATACAAAAAATAGAAAATATAGCCAAAATACATGTAACGATTAATTTGGGTGTGCCTTCCCAAACACGAGTATTAGACTCTCGGTCAAATTTTTTCATAACTGCATCAAGGCTCATCGGCTCTTGATTTTCTGGTTGAGCTGTCTTTTTCTTAAAAAGTGCCATAAAAGCCTCCTTCAAATGAAATGAAATAAAACAATAAAGATTGGCTGCAGTTAATTTGACCGCAGCCAATCAAGTTAAAGCACACTAAAAAGGATTACTTTGTTTCAACAGTAACGCCTTTCTCTTTAAAGTACTTAGCAGCGCCTGCATGGAAAGGAACAGTTATACCATCAGTAGCATTCTCGATAGAAAGCTCTGCGCCCTTTGCATGAGCCTTTGTAATTGCATCGACATTATCAAAGATGGACTTGGTAATATTATATACATCATCCTCAGAAGCAGAAGCGCTTACAATTAAGGTAGCCTTAACTGTAACGGTGGTTACTTCATTTTCCTGACCGTCATAGGTCTTTGCAGGAATCTTATAGGTGGTGTAATAGGGAGATGTTTCCATAAGCTTCTTAGCAACATCACCGTCAACAGGAACAAGATATGCCTTTGAAGTGGTGCAAAGCTCCTGAATTGCAGGAGTGGGAGCACCTGCAACTATAAATGCAGCGTCTATCTTTCCGTCCTTAAGTGCATCAGCACTGTCAGCAAAGGACTGATACTGAGGCTGAATATCCTTTTCGGTTAAACCTGCAGCAGCAAGAATATCAACGGCATTGAAATAAACGCCCGAACCTGCGGCGCCGATAGAAACCTTTTTGCCCTTAAGATCAGCAACACTCTTAATTTCAGGGTCCATTGTTATAAGCTGAACAGCTTCTGCATATAAACCGCCAATAACACGGAAAGAATCAAGCTTACCCTCCTGCTCGAAGGTGCGGGATCCTTCCCAACCGTAAGCCATAACATCCGACTGTACAGTGCCGAGCTGATAGTTACCAGCATCTATACCGAGAATATTTGCCTTTGAACCGTCTGTAGAAACAACATTAACGGTAATTCCTGTGGAAGTTTTAATCTGGTTTCCAAGAATTCCACCGTAACCGTAATAAGTACCTGCGGTGCCGCCTGTACCCATAGTCATAGTAGTAGCTTTACCGTCAGCTTCGCTTCCACCGCAAGCTGCCAATGAGAATATCATTGCCAAAGCCATTAAGATCGCAATAACACGTTTCATAATTTTTTCTCCTTGTTTAAAATATAATTATAAAATTAATTATTTACATTATACATAAAAATTCCCAATTTTGCAAGAAAAACATGTATTTGTTTCACAACTGTAACTACATATGCAAAAAAATGCATAATTTTATGTATTTTCTAACCTATGTGTTCGAACCGCTACATATTTTAATTAACATCGTAACTGTTATTAAGTGAATCTAAATCCTCATAAGTTTACTTATCAAATTGAGCTTTTATCCGTTCGTTGACTCTAGCATCCATTTTAGGAATAAGTTTTAAATCTTCCTCTTTTACGGTGATATCTCCTATTGGAGCGTGTTCGCCCCACAAATCAAAAAAGACATCCCAAGTTCCGTCAATTGATTCTTCTAACCAAATAACGCCCTGCATACCCTTGTGAACGCCTTCTTTGGCATATTCTTCTTTTTCAACAATTACTTCTACGCAATCGAGATATTTCATCACTATTTCCCTCCAAATGGTGTATTTAATTGTATGTGACCATTGGGGAGTTTTCTACTTTAAAAACCAACAGCCATCAAGCTTTAGACATTCAGGGCAGTGATTATCACACAAATTACTATGTATCCATTTTTTCATTTTGGTGCAGTAGGTATTTTCTCATCCCACACTCCAGCAGAAAACAATTCGTCTAAAAAGCTCAATTTTATAATACTCCTTTCTTTTTTATTTTTCAAGAATATTAAACATAAAATAAAACCGACATTCACCGACACATTTTAAAATTTGTGACAAGTTTCGTGAATATCATTGAAAAGAGTATACCAATTAGATGCCCTTAAAAAAATTCTTTGTAAGGATTTGAACTCC
>JAZNIQ010000068.1:0-5799 GCA_045577555.1 Candidatus Fimenecus sp. | reverse complement strand
AGATCACCTCCTTGGCTCACAGTACGACATGGCTACGATCCGACTTGTTGCGGCAATAACAATTTCGCCATCATTTGCACCAAAGCCATCCATTTCAACAAGCAACTGGTTAAGTGTTTGCTCACGTTCATCATGTCCGCCACCCATACCTGCGCCACGGTGACGACCAACTGCATCAATTTCATCAATAAAGATAATTGAAGGCTGATTTTTCTTTGCTTCTTTAAATAAATCACGGACACGAGAAGCACCGACACCAACATACATCTCAACAAAATCAGAACCTGAAATTGAGAAAAATGGAGCATCAGCTTCACCTGCAACCGCACGTGCTAGAAGTGTTTTACCTGTACCGGGAGGTCCTACTAAAAGAACACCCTTTGGGATTCTTGCTCCAAGTTTTGAGAATTCATTAGGATTTTTTAAGAATTCAACAATTTCTGTAAGTTCTTCTTTTTCCTCATCGGCACCTGCAACATCGGCAAATGTTACTTTCTTAGTTTCATCGTCTGCTCGTTTTACACGTGCCTTTCCAAAACTCATAGCACGATTATTTTCACTTGTTATTGAATTGTTCATCTTACGGAACATCACAACCATAAGTACAACAAAGCCTACAGTTAAAAGAAGTGACGGTAACACGCTCATAATCCATGAGCCTGATGTTCCTGCTTCATAGTTAAACTCAACAGGTTTGTCCGGATGTGCTTTATTATACTCTCTTAATTGTTCGTGAACGTCGCTAACAAAAAGTGAAACACTGGGCACTGTATATTTATAAACAGTATCATCCCCCTCAAGTTTAAACTTCATTGCACCGCTGTTCATATTAAGGTCAACTTCTGCAACTTGTTCATTATCAAAGAACTCTACAATTTCATAATATTCAAAGTTCTTGTCTGCTTCGCTACCCATATACATATAAATAACACCAATACAAAGTGCAGGTATTAAAATATATGGGATTATCGCTTTCCAATTAATTTTTTTCAAATTAGTTTTCACTCCTGTGGTTATTTTTCATATACTGCAGGTTTTAGCGCACCTACAAACGGTAAATTTCTGTATTTTTCATCATAATCCAAACCATAGCCAACAACAAAAGCATCCGGCACTTGCGCACCTGCATAATCAGCCTTCACATTAGCTTTTCTTCTTTCAGGTTTATCAAGCAAAGTACAAATCTTAACACTCTTGGGATTTCTTGCAGAAATAACTTTAATAAGATATTCAAGTGTAACACCGCTGTCAAGAATATCTTCAACAATAAGTAAATCAGCGCCCTCTACAACATCAGTATCAAGGTCTTTTATAATTCTGACAACGCCTGAAGTTTTAGTTCCGGAACCGTAACTTGAAACTGACATAAAATCAATAGAACAGGGAACCTTTATTTCACGCATAAGATCAGCCATAAAGACAACGGAACCTTTTAAAACGCTCACTAAAACAAGGTTTTTATCCTTATAATCTCTTGTAATTTCCGCACCAAGACGTTTTACAATTTCTTTTATGTCTTCTTCAGACAAAAGAACTCTATCGATATCATTAATCATCTTTCCCCACCCTTTTTATACTTATATATTTTTCTGTTTTATTATCGGCTTTGCAACGCTGTGAAACTCCGAAATATTCTGTCCAGACAATACCCTGACAGTCCTCAATAATCAACATCTTTTCACGGTCACTAAGCAAGACCTTGTTTTCATTAAATAATTTTTTCAGTGTTTTAGAAGGTCTATTCGGCTGTTTATATCTATCACCTTCTAGACGATTCCTTATAAACACATCATTTGATATTTTATCATAATCTATCAATTTGTCCATATCCTGTTTATTAAGATTTTGTAAATCTTTTTTAACAAGAATGTTTATACAAAAGTCACCTGTCGGTGTTTTAATGTTACCCTTTGTGAAATCTGCTTTTTCGCAATAAAACTCTGTTCGCTTTTGTTTACCAAAAAACATACGATTACGCTCTACATTTACAATTACATTTCCGCAAATACTTGCACTACCGCCTGTTTTTATAATTTTAAGAACTAAGTCCAAGTGCTCACGGCTTATATTTTTTACATTTTGATCCTTGAAAATAAGTGAAACGATTTGGTATTTTAAAGCATCGTGACAATCTTTAAATACAGTACAGTCATAATAATCTTCACACTTTGCTTTTTCCGCAAATTCATATGCATTGGACATAATATAGTCTTTTGACATATTAAGAGAATCATTGCACTTTATAAACGACTTATCAAAAGATGGATTGATTTCGAAAAGTTTAGGCAGAATATTATGACGAATTTTATTTCTTGTATAATCATCACACAAATTTGTACTGTCAGTCACAAAATTCAAATTGTTCTGTTTTATATAGTTTTCAATTTCATTTCTTGTGCAATCAAGAAGTGGTCTGATATAAATCCCTCTTGTATAAGGAATTCCGCAAAGTCCTGAAAGAGATGCTCCGCGAGTAAAATTAAAAATGACAGTTTCCATATTATCATTCAAATTATGTGCCGTTGCAATTTTATCGCATCCTGACATAGCAAAAAAATCATATCTGATGCGTCTTGCACATTCCTCAAGGCTTTCACCTGTTTTTTCTGCTTCGGCAGGAATATCTGCTTTATATGAAACAAATTCAATTCCATTTTGTTTACAGAATTTACTAACAAATTCCATGTCCCTGTCCGCTTCCTCACCACGAATACCGTGATGTATATGTATTGCCTTTAATCGTTTAAATCCAAGATGATCTTTATTTTTTAAAAGCATATGAGCAAGACAAACAGAATCTGCACCGCCTGACAGACCTACACCTAAAACTTCACAATCAGACAGCATATTATGCTCTGAAATTGTTTTCAAAACCTTATTGGTCATCTTTTATCCTTTCAAGTGTTGAGAACATTGTAAATTCTGCATTCCATGCCACATCAACTTTTTCAGTTGAACCGTGACGGTTTTTAGCAACAATTACCTCTGCAACATTAGCAGTGGTCTTTTCTTCTTCGCCATTATCTCCCATATTATAATAATCTTCTCGGTGAAGCATAAGAACGATATCGGCATCCTGCTCAATAGAACCTGATTCACGAAGGTCTGTAAGTTGTGGACGATGGTCAGCAGTTTTTGCTGTATTACGTGACAACTGTGAACATGTAATAACAGGAATATTAAGGTCTTTAGCCATCATTTTAAGACCACGTGTAATCTCAGAAATTTCCTGAACACGATTGTCAGTCTTTTTAGTACCTGTCATAAGCTGAAGATAGTCAATTACAACACATTCAACATTTTTCATTCTGCGTACTCGGGCTTTCATTTCCGGAACAGTGATATTTGCTGTATCATCAAAATAAAGTTCACAATTCACAAGATTTTGCAATGCAAGTCCTAATTTTTCCCAGTCAGAATCAGAAATTTCACCTGTTCTCAACTTATTACTTACAATTCGTGCTTCTGTTGAAATGATACGCTGTGCCAACTGCTCGTTTGACATTTCTAATGAGAAAAACAAAGTTTTTCTGCCTTTCATTGCCATATTTCTTGCAACATTAAGAGCAAAACTTGTTTTACCCATACCGGGACGAGCACCAATAAGAATCAAGTCTGAACGGTGAAAACCACCGCCAAGAACTCTGTCAAGATATGAAAAACCCGTGGGGATACCCATATACTGTTCTTTTTCTTTCGGGTCAGCACTGCCCAACTTTTTAAGACGTTCAAAAACATCCGACATAATAACATCGCTGATTTTTGCAGGGCCCGATGTGTTCTTGCCACGGCGGATATCATAAATCTTTTGTTCTGCCATATCAAGAAGTGAATCGGGCGAATCTGTACCGTTATTTGTTTCGTCAAGAATTTCACGAGCTGTGAGCATCAAAGTACGAAGATAATATTTATCAATTATAATCTTGATATAAGACTCAACGTTCTTTGTGGACGGAACTGCATCAGCTATTTTCATCAAATATGTTTTACCGCCGATGTCATCATAAACGCCTTCTTTTTTTAATTCCTCCAGAACCACAAGAGGGTCAATTCTGCCACCAAGAGTATCTATATTTAAAATTGCAGTATAGATAGCTTTATGTTGCGGAAGATAGAGATGGTCAATCTTAAGCATATCAGAAACCGTAGGAAGACATTCAGGTTCTTTAAGTAATGCTCCAAGCACAGCCTGTTCCGCATCAAGACTATAAGGCAAATTAAGATTTTCAGAAGCCATTAAATTGCTTTCCATAATTATTCCCCTACCATAACTGTCATTTCAGCAACAATGTTTGTGTAAAGTTTAACTTCGATTTTATATGAACCGAATGTTTTAATATCATCCATTGAAATTTTTCTTTTATCAACTTTAACTTTGTATTGTTTTTCAATTTCAGCAGCAACTTCTTTTGATGTTACAGAACCAAAAAGTTTACCATTATTACCTGCTTTTGCAGTAATATTTATAACATTACCCTGTAACTTTGATTTTGACTCGTTTGCAGCAGCAACTTCAACATCAATTTTATGTTGATTTGACTGCTCACGATTACGAAGTTCTGTAAGGCTCTGTGCATTTGCTTCAACTGCCAATCCTTTCGGAAAAAGGAAGTTGCGAGCATATCCGTCAGATGCCTTAACTTTTTCACCTTTTTTACCTAATCCTTTTACATCTGCTTTCAAAATTACATCCATATTTATAACCTCTTTTCGTTTATCTCACTTTATCTATTGCTTGTTTAAGAAGTGAAAGCGAATTATCAAAACTCTCACCTTTTAGTTGGGTTGCAGCCATTGTTAAATGACCGCCTCCTCCAAGTTCTTCCATTACCAACTGAACATTAACTTCTCCGTATGAACGTGCGGATATATTAATTGTATCTTCAGTTTTGAACACCACAAATGAGCCGTGAACTCCGTCAATATTGAGAAGTTCATCCGCAGCCTGACTTGCAACAATTCGTACATCGTCAGATTCAAAATCGACGACACCGATTGCACAATTCCCATACATAGCAGCATTTTTAACAACTTCACTCTTTGCTTTCTGAGTTTTCATACTATTGGAGAAAAGTTGCTTAACAGCTACAGTATCTGCACCCAAAGAACGAAGAAAAGCTGCTGCTTCAAAAGTACGGACACCTGCTTTCATTACAAAATTCTTTGTATCAAGTGTAATACCTGACATCAGTGCTTCAGCACATACCTTTGGAACATCGACATCCATATTTATATACTGTATAAGTTCTGTAACCATTTCTGAAGCAGAAGAGGCATTTGGTTCGTGGTAAAAAATAACAGCCTTATTAATGTGGTCAACGGTTTTTCTATGATGGTCAATTACAATAACCTTTTCCACCAAATCAAAGAGTTCTGGGTATTCCAAAAAACTCTTTCTGTGCGTATCGACAATGACAAGAAGCGTTCTTGCATTCAAATACTCATCAACATCATCAGGTTCAATCAACAAGTTATCCATACCATTAGAAATCAAATGTTTTGCCAACGGCATTGCAAGAGTTGTTTTTGAGGACATTACGATTTTTACATCTTTCCCCAAAGCTTTGCAAATCATAGCAAAACCTACTGAAGAACCTAGTGAGTCAAGATCTCCAAAACGATGTCCCATAATAAGAACATTATTGCTTACCTTGACTGTTTCCTTGACAGCAGAAGCAATCATTCTTGTACGGACTTTATTACGTTTTTCTATACCCTTTGATACTCCGCCGAAAAACTCAAAATCTCCGTCAGTTGTTTTAACAGCAACCTGGTCACCAAGTCGGAGGCCAAGCGGTC
>JAZNIQ010000067.1:0-3798 GCA_045577555.1 Candidatus Fimenecus sp. | reverse complement strand
CTCACCTTGATAAACAATGTCATTTGCATAACCACTTTGTTATCAATAGCACGTCTTTTAAAGATGGACTTAAATTCCGCAATAAAATTGGTGACCATTACGAACTGAGGAAAATCTCTGATGAAATATGCAAAGCAAGGGGTAAATCAGTGATTGAAAATGCACCTTTTTATAGAAGTCAGAAAAACGAATATTGGATTCATCAAAAGGGCAACAAAACTCATAGAGATATGCTCAAGGATGATGTTGAGCATTGTCTTAAGTATGCAAGAAATTGGGATGATTTCAGAAAGATTCTTGCCTCATTAGGATATACCATCGATTATTCACGTATGACAATAAAAGCAAAGAATTGGGAACGAGGAGTCAGACTTTCTAACATTGGATATACGTTTGAAATGATTGTGGCAAGACTCGATGAAAATCTTTTCAACCCTTTCGGTTTTGCACAATGGAATAATTATGTTATGTCACGAAACAAATGCTTTGCTCTTGATACTGTAGAAAAACAGTTAAAGTTCAGTATTAAACATGCCAAGAAATCAGATGTAATTTTTGTTGACACGATGTTTCTGTTGATAGTTATGGCTCTTAAACTCTTTATGGAAGTTGCTGATGCGATGTTGCTTTCTCCTGAAATGAGACATGCAGCAAAAGATATAGAGCAATTTGTATCTGATTATCATTTTTTGAAAGATAACGGAATTCACACAACAGATGAGTTGAGGACAATAATTTCAGAAACAAAGAAAGAAATAACTGAACTTGAATCAAAACGCAGTACGGCAGACAACAGAAAACGCAGAGCAAAGAAACCATCGGATGTTCAGTTATACAAGATATTACGCAAAACCTATACAGAAAAACTCGTACCGTTGAGAAAGAAATTGAAACAAGCGGAAAAGATTTTAGAAAAGTCTCCGCATCTGTATGAATTATTACAGAATGAACACCGATTAGAAACTAACAGAATACGAAAACTTGAACGCACCCGATGAGGTGCTGTTTTTATTTAGGAGGAAAAAATAAATTGAATAAAATTAATAACATTCAGGGTTTAAGCTATGTAGGACCTGAAAATATTGTACCTTTTGAGAACAATCCATTTGAGGTTCGTGATGATGAGGAAATGAAAAGCCTCATTGAAAGTATAAAAGAGTATGGAATCTTAACACCTCTTGTTGTCAGCCGTCAAGGACGACGAGGTGATGTGATTCAACTTGTATCAGGACACAGAAGATTGTACGCCGCAAAGCAGATTGGTCTTCAGGTTATTCCGGTATCTTATGTAACTATGACACCTGCAGAAATTGCAATAGCGGTTGTAGATAGCAATCTGCAACGAGAAAAGATTCTGCCGAGCGAAAAGGCAAAGGCTTACCAACTAAAAATGAATGCTATGAAAAAAACTGCAGGAAGACCTTTAAAAAATGTGTCGCAAGTTGCGACTAATTTTGATACTGCAACTGAAATAGGAAAACAATCAGGAGAAAGCAGAGACCAAGTATTCAGATATATCCGTTTGAACAATCTTATCCCCGAACTTCTGCAAATGGTTGACGAGGACAGAATAGCTCTCACTCCTGCAGTTGAGCTTTCATATTTAAAAGAGAATGAACAGAGAGATTTGTTTACTACTATTGAAAGTGAGGATTGTACACCATCACTATCACAAGCTCAAAAGATGAAAAGTATGTCTCAGGCTGAAATCCTCAATATGGATGAAATCTTTTCTATTATGGTTAAACCAAAACCCAATCAGAAAGAGACAATTAAAATCAAAATTGAACCTTTCGAGAAATATCTTAAAGGTTGCAAAACACCAAAAGAACAAGAGCAGTTTCTACTGAAAGCTTGTGAACATTATTACAAATATCTTATGCGACAGCGTGATAGAGATGCGAGGTGATGTATTTGAAAATATTCCAAAGTTTTAAGAATTTAATGATTTATCTTGAAGATGATATTCGTGGTGAATGTGAAATACCAAAATCAGTTTTTGAAACAATTGCAAGAGTCATTCTTCCGGAAGTAACAGCTTATTTTGAATCAGAAGCAGGTAAAAAAGAATACGAACAATATAAGAAAACAAATACGCAATCAGCATTAAAGAGTGCTGTGTAAATATATAAAGCAGTATCCTTGTTTTTTCAAGGATACTGCTCGCTCGCACATTTGAGTTGTTTTTATAAAAACTATATAATTTTATCGGGAGGTATTTAATTATGAAAGGTGTAATATATGCTAGATATTCTAGTGAAAATCAAAGAGAAGAATCCATTGACGGTCAGATTAGAGAGTGTACGGCATTTGCAAAAAGAGCAGGAATCACAATACTCGGAACATATATTGACCGTGCTTTATCTGCAAAAACAGATAACCGACCTGATTTTCAGCGAATGATAAAAGACAGTGCAAAAAATATGTTTGATACCATCGTTGTGTGGAAATTAGACCGATTTGCAAGAAACAGATATGACTCTGCCTATTATAAGCATCTGTTAAAGAAAAACAATGTAAAGGTCATTTCTGCAACCGAAGCTATATCACAAGGTGCAGAAGGTATTATTCTTGAATCTGTTCTTGAGGGTATGGCAGAATACTATTCTGCAGAATTGTCAGAAAAAGTGACAAGAGGTATGACAGAAAATGCACTCAAATGCAAATATAACGGTGGCACATTGCCTATCGGGTATCGTATAAACAAGGAAAAACATTATGAAATTGACCCACTCACCGCCCCTATTATACTTGAAGTTTTTACCTTATATAAAAACGGTAAAACAATGAATGACATTGTTACATTTATGAATGAAAAAGGTATCAGAAATCAAATAGGCGGACAAATAAGTCTCAATAGTGTATCAAGGTTGTTAAGGAATCGTCACTATATCGGCGAATATCGTTTCAAAGATATCGTTAAACCCGGTGGAGTTCCTGCTATTGTTCCAATCGACCTTTTCAATGCTGTTCAGGACCGTCTTAAAATAAATAAAAAATCTGCTGGTAGATTCAAGGCTAAGGAAGAATATTTCCTGTCAACAAAAATATTCTGTGGTGACTGTAACTCTTCAATGATTGGCGAATGTGGAAAGAGCCAAAACTCTAAAATGTACCATTACTATAAATGCTCCAACGCTAAAAGAATCAAAGATTGTAAACGAAAACCTATTCGTAAAGATTGGATTGAAGACATTGTCTTTGCACACGCTAAAAAAGTTTTGGAAGATGACGAGTACATCTCAAACCTCATTTCAGCTGTTATTGAAGAAAGTAAAAAAGAAAACACCATTTTACCTGTATTAAAAAAAGATTTGTCCGATGTGGAAAAGAGCATTAAAAACATGCTCAATGCCATTCAGGATGGGATCTATACTCCATCGACAAAGCAAAGACTTGAAGAACTTGAAAAAAGAAAAGAACAGATTGAAATTCAAATCTCAATGGAAGAATTAAGTCGTTCACAAATCAACGAAGATATGTTACGCATATGGTTCGATAAAATGAAAAACATTGATAACAATTCACCAGATTACAAACACATCTTTTTCCACTTGTTTGTAAATTCGGTAATCGTAAGGGATAATGGCGTCGAAATACTACTTAATTATAAGGAAGGCACAAAAATTATCCCTTTGGAGCAAAAGAATAATTTTTTTAATATCTGTTCGGATGTCTCACCACCAGCTCGACCACCTAAGTACAACTTAGGTAATACAACCGAAATCCCTTGAAATATAGGGGTTGCGGTCTTTTTTATGCCCAAAAGCACTCTCAAAACGAGTGCTTTTTCGTTTT
>JAZNIQ010000066.1:0-12179 GCA_045577555.1 Candidatus Fimenecus sp. | reverse complement strand
CCTCCGACTTTACAACAATTTCTCTAAAAGCTTCAATTGGGGGTGGTAATTGTTTCATTTTTTTACCTGCCGCAGAAATATAAGCATCAAACAGTTCATTTAATTCATGAAATCTCTTATAAGTTTGGTCAACCTCAATTTTTTCAGCTCTTCTAATAAAAGTAGAAAAACCTTCTGTGTTTTCTGATAGTTTTTCTGCCATCATCTTCATATCACGATATTCTATCAATTCACCCTGAAGTTCATTTTTCAATTCTTCAGCCTCTGTATATACTGGAAGCAATGAAACTGATTTTAAATAAACCAAGCGTGCCGCCATTTCAAGAAATTCAGAGGCAACATACATATCTTCCTCTTGCATCTGCCGAACATAATCAATATATTGTTCAACTAATGTAACAATAGGAATATCATATATATTCAATTTATGTTTTGAAATTAGATGTAAAAGCAAGTCCATCGGACCTTCAAAAACATCTATTTTATATGATATTTTTTCCATAAATAAATAATCCTTTAAAACAGTCTGAATGGAAGACTGGAAACATTATAAAATAACCCAATAATCAAACCTGATATATAAGAAAGCGGACCGGAAAGAACTCCAGTTAAGATTAAAACAAAAACAATTAATACAATATATCTTTCATATTGCAAGAATTTATAATAATATTTTGCAGGAATTATAAGTTGTAAAATTCTTGAACCGTCCAATGGCGGAATTGGTAAAAGATTAAACACAGCAAGATTCACATTAACCACACCTGCAAAATATATGAAATAATATATTGCATAAGATAAAATTGAAGAATTGCTATTAAATATGTTTTCACATAATGTTGCAAAGAAAATACAAACAAATCCCATAAAAAGATTTGATACAGGACCAGCAATGGCAGTTAATGCCATACCTTTCTTTGCATCTTTAAAATTTCTTGGATTGACATTAACGGGTTTTGCATAACCGAAACCACAAAGGAAAATCATTATTGCGCCCAATGGTGAAATATGTGCCATGGGATTTAATGTTAATCTGCCAGATAAACGGGGTGTTTGGTCGCCAAGTTTTGTTGCAATAAGTGCATGCGCATATTCATGGATAGGCATAGTGCAAAATATTACAAATAATCTTGAAAAAAATGTAATAATAAGGCTTAACCCGTCCCCATTGCCTCTTAAAATATCAATAAGCATCTTTTATCCCTTTCAGTTTTCTAAAATAATATTATATTCTAAATGTAACAATTCTGTCAATATCGTTAAAATCAAAAATTATTTGTTTTTCAGTATATTTACCTTTAAAGATATCAACAATTGACCTGCTTTGTTCTTCACCACACTCTAATGCAATAAAACCATCTTGTTTTATTTTTCCGCACCAGCGGTCAGCTAAACACCTGTAAAAATTGAGTCCATCAATTCCACCATCCAGTGCAGAAACAGGTTCAAATAATACTTCTTTCTGTAAATGTGAAACTTCTTTCTTTTCAATGTATGGAGGATTTGAAAGGATAATATCAGTATAAGGAAAAAGCGATAAATCAACTGTAAATAAATCGTCCTTAATAACTATCGCATTTTTCAATTCTAAATTTGTTTTATTTTCACAAAGATATTTATATGCTTTTTCTTCCTTTTCCAAAAGATAAACTGTAGCATTAGGAATGTGTTTCGCAACAGTTAATCCTATACAGCCACTACCAGCACACAAATCATAAACAACAGGATTTTTAATGTTTTTCAATTTATCCAATGCATAATCTACAAGCATTTCTGTTTCAGGTCTTGGAATAAGAACACCCTCACCTACTTTAAAAGTTAAATCATAAAAATCCCATTTTCCAAGAATGTATTGTAACGGTTTACCATTTTTTCTTTCTTGAACAGCACTGTTTATTTTTCTTATTTCTAAATCCGAAACTTCAATGTTATTCATTATTATCTGTTCTTTTCTAACTCCAAGTAAATCCTCAAATAAACATTGAGTTTCAAATTCACCGCAATCTGTGAATGCAAGTTCATCTATACATGCGGAATAAATCTGTTTTATGGTCATTTTATCATATCATCCTCAGGATTGTCAGTAATAACCGCTTTAATAGATTCGATAGCTACTTCAATAATATCATCGGTAGGTTCAACAGTAGTAATTCGCTGCATTAACAAACCCGGATATGATAAAATCTTTACAACAAAATTATCATGCTTACCAGCATATTTAATAAATTCATATCCAACACCCATTACAATAGGAAGAACAGCAATTTTAATTAACATCCAAAGTGCTTTATTAATTGTTGCAAGACCAGGAAAAATGAGTACAAGAGAAAAATAAACAATCATACTTAAAATAAGCATTACAAACATAAATGCAGTTCCACATCTTGGATGAAATCTTGACATTTTTTTGATATTCTCTACAGTTAAATCAAGTCCATTTTCATAACAAAAAATCGCTTTATGTTCAGCCCCGTGATACATAAATACTCTTTTTATCATAGACATTTTTGATACAAGGTACATATACAGAATGAAAATAAAAATTCTCATAATTCCTTCAATTAGAGGATGAAATTTAGAAATATCAACACTTGTTAGTATATATTTATCAAACAAATCAACTGTTTCTATAGGTAAATACAGAAAAATTACCATAGCAAGAAGAACACCGAATATTGAGGAAACAGCAGTAACAACAGTCATCATTTTATCACTTAAATGTTCTGACAACCATTTATCGAGTTTAGACATATCCTCTTCTTTTTCCTCTTCTGTCATTGCTTTATCTGCAGATTTCATTAAATATTTATATCCGGTAATCATTGATTCTGCAAATGCGGCAACGCCCCTAATAACTGGTACACCAAAAATTTTGCTTTTATTTTTAAGTGGAACATATTCTTCCAATTCAGTTTCAATAGTTTTATCTGGCATACGAACGGACATTGCTGTTCCTTTAGGACCTCTCATCATTATTCCTTCAATAAGAGCCTGTCCTCCTATTGATGTTTTGTGCTTTGTTTTATTACTCAATTTATTTGCTCCTTATCTGTTTTTTCTAGGCAAGAGTATTTTCACTGTTGTACCACTGCCAATATTACTTTCAATACTCATTTCACCACCATGTAATTTAATAATTTCATCAGTAACAGCAAGACCAATTCCACTACCACGTACACTATTATTTGCCTTATAAAATTTTTCTCTAATTTTTGGCAAGTCATGTTTTGAAATTCCACAACCATTATCAGATATTGAAATTATAACATTTTTATTGTCAATTATTAATGAAACTTTAACATATCCACCTTTTTTATTATATTTAAAACTATTATCAATAATATTAACAAATGATTGTTTTAAACGATTTTTATCACCATTAATTAATACACTCTTGCTAGTAATTTCAGTTATTAACTTTATTCCTTCACGGTCAGAACGGCTTTCAAAAACCTCAAGAATTTCCGTAAGTTCTTTAACTATGTCAATTTGAGAGGTCTTTAAAGAAAGTTTTCCACTTTCCATTCTAGAAAAATCTAATAATTCTTCAACCAAATCAGTTAACCGTTCTGATTCATTAACAATTACATCTAAACCTTTATTTATCAGTTCATTATCATTTTGAGCATATTTAATTGTTTCACCCCAACCTTTAATAGCAGTTAACGGAGTTCTCAACTCATGCGAAACCGTAGAAATAAACTCATTTTTCATCCTTTCAGTTTCACCAATTTCATGAGCCATATTATTAATCGTATCACAAAGCTGACCTATTTCGTCATCATATTTATATTTTTCAATTGAAACATTAAAATCACCTTTAGCAATTTTAGATGCAGTTTCATTTATTTTTCTCACCGGATTAATAATCGAATTGATAAAAAATGCTCCCGATGTAATAACAAACGAAATAACCAATATAAGTAATATTGCAATTAACATCCATATAACAAAGATTTGCTTATCAATGTCCTGCAGAGAAATAATATATCTTATTGCTCCACTAACTCCATGCGGGTTTTCAGGTAACATATAGGTCAAAGCCATAACTTTTTCGTTATTCTGCATTTTTCCTATCCATTCACCCTTACCATTGCTACTAACTTTAGCATAATTATAATCCGTATATGACTCACCTTTTACGGAAAAGCCTGTGGAGGAAACAACTACTTTTCCGTTTTTATCAATAACCCACACTTCCATTATATTTTTATCAGAAAAATTATCAACAAAACTTTTAGCCATTTTATTAAAAGTTTCATCATTTACTGCAGTAGAAGTGTTAAAGTAAGACATAACCATTGATGTGGCTCGGGAATTTAAAGCCATTCTAACAGATTCATAGTATTGATTTTTTATGAATATTCCCATAAGAATTCCAATTGTTACAATGACAAAAATTGTACCCGTAAGAACTGTCAATGTCCAACGCTTAACTATACTTTTTTTCACTTTTGTCACCGCCAATTTGTTAATTTAAACTATCCACTTATATCCCATTCCCCATACTGTTGTTAAATGCTTAGGTTGTGATGGTTCATCTTCGATTTTATTTCTTAATCTGTGTATATTGACATCTACAACTTTCTCGTCACCAAAGTATGATTCTCCCCAAACAAATTTAAGTATTTCGTTACGTTCAAGTGCGACATTAGGATTGGAAAAGAAAAATTCAATTATCTGAAACTCAACCTGTGTCAATTCAACCGGAACACCATTCTTTGTCAATGTATGACTTCTTAAATCAAGTACAAATTCATTTAGAGAAATAGCATTTTGTAAAGACTTATCGGTATCAGTTACCGCTATGATTGCAACTCTACGATAAACTGCATCAATTCTTGCCATTAATTCCGATGGTGAAAAAGGCTTTGTAACATAATCATCTGCTCCAACCATAAGTCCGGTAACTTAATCCATTTCCTGTGTTCTTGCCGTAAGCATTATTATACCAATTCGGCTACTCTTGCTTCGAATATATTTACAAACCTCAAGGCCATCAATCACTGGCATCATTATATCAAGAATAACTACATCTATTTCACCATTGTTCTTATCAAATAACTTGATAGCTTCTTCACCATTTGTAGCTTCAATTACCTCATAACCGCTACGACGAAGATTAATGACAACAAAATCTCTAATAGATGCTTCGTCTTCAGCAATTAAAACACGTTTCATATTTTTACCTCGAAATTTATTTTAAAATATAAAAATTATTGCTAATGAATTCCTTATATTCCTCATTGTTTTCATCATCCAGCATCATATACCCATATACAAACATATCATTATCAATAAGCTCAGTATATTTATAATGATTTTCTTCCCAATCATGTTCTAAAAATGCTCTTACAGAAAACATTTCTTTTTTGTAAGTACCGCTTTCATTAAGTTGATAGAAAGTAAGTGTCATATTGTTATCATCATATATAGCAGTAATTTTGTTTATTGCTTCTACTGGAAATAAAAACATATATCCATAAGAACTATTGAGAAGACATTTGAAATCAACTTTGATACTTTCTTGAACTAATTCAGACCAAACAGTAAGATTAAGTTCTTTACGTTCACTTGAATTCTCTAAAATTCTGGCTCCAAAGGGCATAATTTCAGAAGTTGGAATTTCAATAATTCCATCATTGTCAATATCGGTCGAATAAATTCGTGAATCCCTGAGTGTTAGTGGTTTATGAGATTGATTTTGCTCATATAAAGGCAATGTGATTTCAAATGCCTTATGTGAAATATCAATAACCTCTGTTATTATACCAATTTCACTGACAGCACCATCAATAAAAATTCTTGTATGCTGATTATCTTTAATATCAGTAGTGTCAATAACAATGTTATTAATTTCCAAAAGTCCCGTTAAAGTGAGAAGCTTATCATAATTAATAGAATAATCATCATTAAAACTTAAAATTCGTGCCGTAGTGCGTTTTTCATTATCACTAAGATTAATTCTAAAAAGAACTATTTCATCACCATTATCATTGTTTAAATCTTCAAAAACCATATTTGTATATGATTCTGTTTTAAGTAATGTTGTTGTAACACCATCACAACTATAAACTGTCAAAACCCTACTATTGCCAGAACCAAAATCCAAAACATTAGCTTTTTCCGATATTACAATTCCTGTCCAACTTAATAAAATTTCATAGGTTCCATCTCTATTCAAATCAGCAAAATTGACCTCATATATTTCTTCGCCTTTACCTTTGATTTTTGAAATCAATTTCCATTCATTATCATTGAACTTAAAAATACTTGCAGAAGCCAAAGTATCGTTCAAAGGTTCAGAGAAAAAAACAATTGCTTCCTTTATTCCGTCATTTTCCATATCAAAAAAAAGATAAGATGACCTATTTTCACCACTAATTGGTGTTTTCATAATGATGCCTTTAGCATCAGCTACTGATTCCTCAAAAGCAGTTTGTAACAAACTACTTTCGCCACTTAATTTGGGTGGACGCATCAGCTTTTCAACTGATAAGATATTAAAATCACAAGCAGATAGCGACAGACATATAACCACAACTAAAAAAATTGCAACTATTCTTTTCATTGTCTGTCATCTCCTAATTTCTAATTTATTGGAACAACCTTTACTTTAACATCATACCTACCTACAGCCCAACAAGGATAATCACCGGATAAAACAACTCTACCCTGTAAAACAGTTGTATTTTCAAATATTTCTTGTTCTGCAGTATCAACTTGAATTGATAAATTATCAGATGAAATGCTGTTGATATAATTCTCTGTTCCTACCAATTTAACGGCAATATCTCTATTATTGTTTAATGCAACACTATAATCATCTCTGCTGTTTTTTATTGTTATTTTTGAAGTAGGGATTACAATTGTTTTTGATACCATTTTTGAAGCATCAATTTTTACTGTAAAGTTTGTAACCCAATCTTCCATTATCTTAAACGAGTTAACTGAATCGGCAGCAATAGTAAAAGTATTAACACTGCTTGAAATATCAGCAAAGTCAATTGTACTTACAACAAAATACTCGGTATCCTCTATCACATCGACAGGTAATGCAACTTTAATTTTTGACGGATATACTGTATACGAAAGTGGATTATTTATAAAATACGACGGTGCATTTCGGAACTCTATTGCTGTTGGCAATGTTACCTCTTTTAAAACAGGTATTGTCAATGTGATGTCATTTTGTTCAGTAGCAATAGATGTATATTCAAGATTTGAACCATCGTTTGTAACAATCTTTAAAACCGGGTCAAAAGTTGTTGTTTTTTCTAAAACCTCATCAACAGAAATATTAGCAAATATACTTGAAATTTGATTAACTTCAGTTGTAGGTCCACTAATAAGAACTGTGTTTCTAGAAAAAACAATATCACCTATAATGCAACCATCCGGAACAACAGATGGTAAATCTGTTTGAATCTGACCTTCAAGGGGTAACTCTATTTCCTTATATGTATCAAAAAAGACTTCAATATAATTTTGTGAAACAGATGATATTGCATAATCATAATTGTTGTTTTTAGGTGATACTTTCAACTGTAAAGTCTTTTTACCTGAACTATCTACATAGTTTGTATTTGCAATAACATCGATATCTTCTTTGTCCATGGATGAAATAATATATTTCTTTCCAGTAACTGTAACATCTACAGTAAATTCAGATTTTCCGAATATCTTTAATCCCAACTGGTCAGGAACACTATTCTCAAGATTAATCTGTACAGGAACACCTGTTATAACACGCTGAATTTCAGGACTTTTTTCAATCGCAACCCACATCCATAAAGAGAATGCAATTATACAAGAAAATATCATTAAGAATCTGTTATCAGCGATTAAAGAAGATAATAACAACTTTATGTTTTTTTCATTTTTATTTGCATTATTCTTTTTCATTTTTATTACCTCTGAGAATTCTTTTAATCTTGCTATTATCTTTATCATTATCTTTTACAAATGTTTTTGTAAGCAATTCGCGTAAATCGCCACCCGATATACCACGATTAAGAGTACCTTTTTCAGCAACAGAAATTGCCCCTGTTTCTTCAGAAACAATAATTACAATAGCATCACTTGTTTCACTCATACCAATAGCAGCCCTGTGCCTTGTGCCAAGTTCACTACTGATATTATTGTTTCGTCCTGTCAAAGGAAGAATACATCCTGCAGCAACTACTCTGCCCTCTTTTATAATTGTTGCACCATCATGCATTGGAGATTTTGGAAAGAAAATATTGCATATTAATTCTGTTGATACAGTTGCATCAAGCATTGTTCCTGTTTTGGCAATTTCACCAAGTTTTGTCTCTCTTTCAAGCACAATTAAAGCACCTATTTGTTTGTCACTCATATCACTACAAGCTCTACACACAGAATTTATTGAATTCTTTATATTTTCCTGAACAAGTGCTTCATCACGGTTTTTTAAATTTAAAAAGTTAATATTTGAAACTGAACTTCTACCAACACTTTCAAGTGCATGACGAATTTCTGGTGAGAAAATAATAACAAGTATTATAAGCAAATTTCCAAAAACTAAACTCAGAATATATTTACTTGTTTCCATATTAAGTAATGAAACAATAAAATAAACAACTCCTAACAAAACAACACCTTTTGCAAGTTGAATAGCTCTTGTTTCACGAATTAGTTTTATACCACTGTAAATAACAAATGCTACAAGAATAATGTCAAGTAAATCACCTATAGTGTTAAAAGAGAAAAAAGCTCTTTTTATTTGTTCAAAATATTCGCTGAAATTTTCCAACATAATTATCTCACTCTTTCAAAATAAAAAATACAATATATTGTAAAAAATCCGTTAACAAACAGTAAAATACACACGGATATACATATTCACAATATATTGTATCACATCTTATTCTATTTTGCAATTTTTCTTACGGAATTTATTAATAAATCTATGTCATCTTTTTTAGTGAAAATTGACGGAGAAATTCTAACTGTACCAGTCTCAATTGTATTGAATTTTTTATGAGCTAATGGTGCACAATGTAATCCAGCACGCACAGCAAATCCATCTTCGTTGAGTATATATGCAACATCTTCGCTATGCATATCCTGAATATTAAACGATACTATCGGAGAGTAAGTTTTATTATTGTTCAACAAATCAGTATAAAACTTAATTCTATAATTGTCTTTTAAAGACTTATGAAAATATTTAAGCAGTTTCATCTCATGATTATGAATTTTTTCAACAGTTATTTCATTTAAAAAATCTATTGAATTTGATAATGATATTACTCCTGTTATATTTGGTGTTCCACTTTCCAATCGGTCAGGATAATTCAATGGTTGTAAAAATTCTGCAGAATTACTTCCTGTACCACCTTCAATTATTGTATTTAATAGAACATCATTATTGATAACCATCAATCCCAAGCCTGTAGTTCCCAACAGACCTTTATGTGCAGAACAGCACATAATATCAACATTACTTTTATTCATATTAATTTTAATAGAACCTGCTGATTGGGAACCGTCCAATATAAACAATAATCCGTATCTATGAGCAAGTGCAGACAACAATGTATATGGAGGAATAATACCAAATACATTTGATGCGCCAGTGCATACAATTGCAACGGTATTCTTATTAATACTTTTTTCAAAATTCTTTATAGTTTTAAATAAATCGATTTCAACCTTTGCTATACTATAATCAGATATACCCATTTGTTTTAAAGAATGCAATGGTCTTAAGACAGCGTTATGTTCTAAATCTGAAATGACAAAATGACTTCCCCGCTTTGCAACTCCCTTTATTGCCATATTAAGTGCAGATGTGCAATTATACGTGAAAATTACATTTTCAGGTTTTGACACATTAAAAAAATTAGCCACTTTCTTTCTACAATTATAAATTTTTTCTGTAGTTTCCAATGCCATTTTGTAATCTCCGCGACCGGAGTTTGCACCATATTTAATTAATGACTGTTTGACACCTTCTATAACGCATTTAGGTTTTGGGTATGATGTTGCACTATTATCAAGATATATCATAGAAATACATATCCAATATAACTGACTTTATTGATTTTTAAAAGACTCATTATTTTATTAATATTTCCGGTCACTATAACACTATATCCGCAACCCTCATTTTTCAAAGAGCTAGCGGTTTTTCTTACAATTGCTTTACCTCCGTTTTGTTCGATAATTTCTTTTGCTCTAAACGCATGTGTAACGGAGGAAAATTTTATATTTACTCTGTTCACTATAATCACCTGTTATATTTTATGAACAGAATAAATTTTTTGACAAAAAAAGCTTACCAGTTTTAAAAAACTGGTAAGCTTTTTATATAAATTTAATTTTATCTTTTTGTTCAACAAGACACACACAGTGAGCTGCTATTCCTTCTTTTGCACCTGTGAAACCAAGTTTTTCTTCTGTAGTGGCTTTTACACTCACGCAATTAACATTTACACCTAAAGCTTGTGCAATATTCGCTCTCATATCATCAATATAAGGAGCAAGTTTAGGTGCTTGAGCAATTACAGTAGCATCAATATTATTCACCTTAAAACCTTTAAGTTTAATTAATTCAACAACCTTTTTTAATAGTTCAATACTATCTGCATCCTTAAAATCAGCATCAGTATCAGGAAAATATTTGCCAATATCTCCAAGGGCACATGCTCCAAGTATAGAATCTGAAATCGCATGTAAAAGCACGTCAGCATCAGAATGTCCCAAAAGTCCAATTCCATTATTGAAAATATCAACTCCGCCAAGAATGAGTTTTCTACCTTCAACTAATTTGTGAACATCATATCCATGACCAATTCTAAACATAATTATCAACTTCTCCTTTTAAGATAACTTTCAGCCAACTCTACATCTTCAGGTGTTGTTATTTTTATATTTTCATAATTACCATCAACATATTTTACTGTTTTACCATATGCTTCTATAAGCATACAATCATCTGTAAAATCACGACTATTTTTAACTGAATTAACAGCATTCAAATATAGTTTCTTATTAAACACCTGTGGAGTTTGAATAAATCTCATATATGTTCTGTCAGGAGTAGCAATAATATTGTCACTATCATCAACAACTTTAACAGTATCTTTCACCTTAACACCTGTTGCAGCGGCACCATATTCAACTGCATTCACAATAGTTTTATTAATAATCTGCTCAGAAACAAGTGGTCTTGCACCATCGTGAATAACAACCAAATCAGCATCATGAGAAGTACTGATAATACCATTATAAACACTTAACTGTCTTGTCTCTCCACCTGCAACTATCTTTTTTACTTTATTGAAATCATATATATTAATAATGTTTGCTACCACATCAATATCGCTTTCACGTGTAACAACAATTATTTCATCAATTAAAGAATTTTTTTGAAATGCACTAATGGAATGAGCAATTACTGGAGAACCATCAAGTTCAAGAAATTGCTTGTTACCTCCGCCCATTCTTGTTGAATTACCTGCCGAAACGATTACGGCAGAAACAACAATATTTTCTTTTCCCGTAATTTTCAGCATATAAACACCTCTTCATATTAATGCTTCAACTGCTGCAAGTTTTGCACAAAGGCAGAAAACCTCCATTGCTTTTTTTAGATTTTCAACAGATGGGAATGTTGGTGCAATACGGATATTTTTATCATCCGGGTCAACACCATAAGGATATGTTGCACCAACAGTTGTCAAAACAAGACCAGCCTCTTTGCAAAGTTCACCTATTCTTTTTGCACTACAACCAATTGTGTCATAACTTATAAAATAACCGCCTTTTGCCTTAACCCATTTAGCAATTCCTAAAGGGGCAATTTCTTTTTCAAGCATATCAAGTACCATCTGGAATTTAGGTGCAATGATTTCAGCATGTTTTTCCATATGATTACGAATTCCCTCAACATCTTTAAAATATTTAACGTGACGGAGTTGATTAAGTTTATCGTAACTTATTGTCTGAAAATTAAGTCTTTTCTTAATTTCAGCGATATTTTTATCAGATGCTGCAATAGCTGAAACGCCGGCACCTGGGAAAGAAATCTTCGATGTTGATGTAAACTCGACGAAATTATCTTCTGTTCCAAAATCCTTGCATGCGTCAAAAATGTTCATAAGAATATCTGGAGTATTTGTTAATTCATGAATAATATAAGCATTATCCCA
>JAZNIQ010000065.1:0-4785 GCA_045577555.1 Candidatus Fimenecus sp. | reverse complement strand
AATCGGGTCTGTACCTGCACCCAACTCATCGATAAGCACTAAACTTCTGTCATCTGCATTTTTTAGAATATCAACAATTGTTGACATATGGGCAGAGAAAGTTGAAAGCGACTGTTCAATGCTTTGTTCGTCACCAATATCTGCAAGGACATTATTGAAAACAGAAATTCTGCTGTTATCGGTAACGGGAAGCATTAGACCGCACTCTGCCATAAGTGTTAAAAGCCCCACAGTTTTAATTGAAACTGTTTTACCACCCGTATTCGCACCTGTAATTACGAGAGAATCAAAGTCAATTCCCAATGAAATATCGACAGGCACAACCGTTTTGGGGTCGATTAACGGATGGCGTGCTTTTTTAAGTAAAATTTCACCATCGTTATTGAGAATCGGACGACTTGCTTTCATTTTATAAGCAAGATGTGCTTTTGCAAAAATCAAGTCAAGCATAACCGCTGAATCGAAACTGATTTTTATTGTATCCTCAAATTCTCCCGCCATCTGTGACAATTCTGCAAGAATTCTTTCGATTTCATCCTGTTCACGACTTTCAAGGACTTTGATTTCATTGTTGGCTTCTACAACAGCAGCAGGTTCAATAAATACAGTTGCACCACTACCCGATGTATCGTGCACCATACCTGCAACTTCACCACGGTTTTCCGCTTTTACAGGCACAACAAATCTTCCGTTACGTTGTGTGATTATTCCGTCACGAAGAATTTTTGAATAATGACTTGAATGAATCATACTGTCAAGCTGTTCACGGATTTTATTTTCATAATGACGTTTTTTACGTCTGATTTCTTTAAGTTCCGGAGAAGCATTATCACTGATTTCCGTTTCGGAAAGAATTGCATTTGTTATTCTCTCCTCAAGATATTTATTGGGATAAAGCGAATTGAATAAATCATCAAGACTTGTCTGCATTCCTGCACATTTTTCGTGCCACACGGTTATTCCGCGGATGATTTTTAAGGTTATTGCAATTTTTAAAAGTTCACCTGCAGAAAGTGAGCCACCTGCACTCGCTCTGCTTAAGGCATTATTCACATTATGCATTCCGCCGAATGAGGGTGCACCGAATTTGGCAATAAAAATATAAGCCGCCTCGGTTTTATCGAGCAACTCAAGGACCTCAAAATAATCGGACACAGGCTTAATTTCAAGTGCTTTTTCCTTGGCATCCGCACTGCTTGCCGTGTCAGACAACATTTTGAGTATCTTATCAAGTTCAAGTGAAATGTGATGTTTATTTGTAATCATTTTGATATTTCCTTGTAAAATTCTAAAGTTTTAAAATTTCGTTGTAGTTTAGACAATAAATATTTTTCAGTAATATATGAGAGGTCAGGCAAAGCTGACTCATCCATTTTGAATGAATATATTTTTTCAAAATCGGAAAATGCTATATGACGAAGTGCTTTGATAAGTCCAATATCAAGCGGAAAGAGCATACTGTTTGACATACAGTTTTCACAGTAGAGCAAACCGTCTTCCACATCAAAATACATTGTGTCAGTTTCATATTCACCGCATTTTTCACAGGCAATAAGATTGGGCATAAAACCCGCAATACACATAAGGCGTAACTCAGTTATTGCTTTTACCTGTTCCGTTGGCATTTTATTTTTTGCAAGGAAATGAAGTGAATTGAGAACAAGTCGCAGATACTCCTCCGCAGGTTCATCCTCCTGTGCAAGATTTATGATAAGCTCTGAAAAATATTGTGCCAAAGAGAGTTTTTCCAAATCGTTGCGAAGTTCAAAAAAAAGTTCAATAGGCTCTGCCTCATCAATTATGTAGCTTTCTTTTGTTTTGTAAAGGCACAATTTTGAATAACAGAACATTCCCGTTGAACTGTTTTTACGATTTTTAACGGATTTTGCACCTCGCACAAAAGCACGTACAAGCCCGTTGTGGCGTGTTAATACCGTAACGAGCTTGTCTTTTTCACCAATATTCTGTTCTTTGAGTATCAGACCGTCCGTATTCGTCCTCATAGTCCAGTTCTCCGTCAAATAGAGGTTTCTTTTTGTTTTCGAGTGATTTTTTATATTTAAGATAATCTTCCACTCTGCCACTTTGTGTGAATCTGCTCCAGATCGACATACTGTCCAAACTAATCACCTACCGTTAGTAATTTGGCTTGGACAATATGAAATATGAGTGGTAAATTAATCTAATCCGAAGTTGTGAATAAGCCCTTCACGATTACGCCAACCCTCTTTAACCTTTACCCAGCACTGAAGATTGATTTTGCAACCGAAAAAGTTTTCCATATCCTGACGAGCATAGGTAGAAATCTTTTTAAGCATATTTCCGCCTTTGCCGATTATAATTCCCTTATGGCTATCTCTCTCACAGAAAATTGTGGCTTCAATATCCATAATCCCGTCACTTCTTTCACGCATTTTTTCAATGCTGACCGCTGTTCCGTGAGGAATTTCTTTATCTAAAAGTCTTAACATTTTTTCACGGATAATTTCACCTGCAAGTACTCTTTCAGGCTGGTCGGTCAAAGTGTCGTCGGGGAAGAAATGCTCGGACTCAAATGCGAGTTTTTTAAGTTCATCTAAAAGTGCATCAATTCCGTTACCTGTCTGTGCAGAAACGGGAACAATGGCATCAAAGTCATAATGCTCTGTCATTTCTGCAATACGTGAAATAAGGTTTTCTTTTTCCTTTACAGTATCAATTTTATTGATTGCAAGGATTGCAGGGTTTTTACCCTTTTTGATTTTTTCGAGGAGTTCAAGCTCCGCAGGGTTTAACTCACCTTCCGGCTCAACAACTAAAAGACAAGCATCAACACCGTCAATACTGTCGCTTACTGCCTTAACCATTTTTTCACCGAGTTTTGTTTTTGGTTTATGGAAACCCGGAGTATCGGTAAACACAAGCTGAACATTATCGTCAGTTGTAAGAACTCCCATAATTCTTGTACGGGTTGTCTGTGGTTTGGAAGAAACAATAGCAATTTTTGTTCCTAAAAGTTTATTAAGAATTGAAGATTTGCCAACATTGGCTTTTCCTACGATTGCTATAAAAGCAGTTTTTGGTGTATTCATTTATTCTCCTTTGATTTAAAAGGTAGTCCTTTAAATATGAAAATTGTAAAAATAATTATTGAAATTACAAATAAAACTATTGATATTGGGTTTGCCCTAAAATATTCAAACATTGCCACAAAAGCCTTTGGTTGCCACATAATTGCCACTCCGCAAAGCACGGCAAAAATCGTGAAAATCAGCACGGCACCTGCGGCACAATCCTTTGCAATTTTGCCAAGTTTTGTATATTCTTCTCCCTGCAAGTCAACTACCGCTTCAATTGAGGTGTTGATAAGTTCTGCACCGATTACCAGACCACAGGCAATAAAGAGAATTGCAGTCTGTGTTTTTGTGATTTCAAAAAAATCAAAAGCAAAAAGGAAAAAGAACATATATGCCATACAGGTGATATGTATTCTCATATTTCGTTCGGTTTTTATTGCCGTTAAAATTCCCTGAAAAGCATAACCGAAACTTTTAAAAAGAGCAACAAGGTCTTTCATAATATTCATTCCTTAAAAATGTACTATGGACGAGTATATCAAAACTATTCTCCGTCGAAATAGTAACTTCCGTTTCTTTTAAGTCCGATTTTTGTAAGTACAGCTTCTTCCTTTTCTCTCATCTGAACAGCCTCAAGTCCGCCGTTTTCGTGGTCATAACCTAAAAGGTGAAGAAGTGAGTGAACAGTTAAAAATCCGATTTCTCTTTGCAGAGTATGTCCGTATTTTTCCGCCTGATCATAAGCATGTTCAATGGAGATAATAATATCACCAAGGATTTTTGCACCTGTGTCGTGATTTATGTCATATTCACCGTTTTCACCCATTGGGAAGGATAAGACATCGGTGCTTCTGTCAATTCCGCGGTGTTTAAGATTGAGCTCGTGGATTGTTTCATCATCAACTAAAGAAACGCTGATTTCTGCCAAATCCGTAAATCCCTCGTGAACAAGAACTGCTTTACAGCAACGGCGGATAAGCATTCTCACACCAGTTGGAATTTTCATTATATTCTGTTTATTGTCAATTATTACTCTTAATTTCTCGTTCATTTATTTTTCCTCGATTCCTGTCTTTCATATGCCTTGATAATATCCTGAACAAGACGATGTCTGACTACATCTTTTTCCGTAAATATATTTATGGCTATATCGTCAATTCCCTTGAGAATCTTCATAGCCTCAACAAGTCCTGATTTTTTACCGTCAGGCAGGTCAATCTGTGTAATGTCACCTGTCACAACAATTTTTGAATTAAAGCCAAGACGGGTTAAGAACATTTTCATCTGTTCCCTTGTTGTGTTTTGTGCCTCGTCAAGGATGATGAAACTGTCATCAAGAGTACGACCACGCATATATGCAAGAGGTGCTACCTCAATGCTTCCCCTCTCCTGATAGCGCTGAAAACTCTCTGCACCCAGCATATCAAAAAGAGCATCATATAATGGTCGGAGATACGGGTCAACTTTCTGTTGCAAGTCACCCGGCAAAAAGCCTAACTTTTCACCTGCTTCCACTGCAGGACGAGTCAAGATAATACGGTTAACCTCTTTTGCACGGAAAGCATTTACTGCCATTGCAACTGCAAGGTAAGTTTTACCTGTACCTGCAGGACCTGCACCGAGAGTGATTGTATTATTCTTTATACATTCAAGATATTTTTTCTGACCGAGTGTTTTTGGCTTAATGGGTTTACCTTTTGCAGTAATGCAGACACAGTCCCCTGTCATT
>JAZNIQ010000064.1:0-2160 GCA_045577555.1 Candidatus Fimenecus sp. | reverse complement strand
AACTTCGGTATCCACAGTTTTCTTCTGCTCATTTATTTCTTCTATGTACTCTGAGTCAGGATAATCACGTAAGAAATCCTCAATTAAATCTTGAGCTTCCTCAAATTTTTTGTCTTCAATAGTGGTAATAATTGTTTCATAATTTGTTTTTTCAATATTTGCATCTGAAGCGGCACCAATTATTCCGAACAATATAGTAACAACGATTACAGCAACTGACAAAATCAATTTTGTTTTTTTAGAGAATTTTTTACTTTTGACTATAGTTATAATTGCCATAATGGGCAAAAAGGCAATCCACAAAAACACAATAAGTCCTGTTGGTAATTTTGGTTTTTCATTTACCATTTTCCCACAGTGAACACACAATACCGCCTTATCATCAATTTCTTTTCCGCAATGCTTACAAATCATTTCTTTTCCTCCTCGAAAAAATTAAAAAAAGTGTGTGCAACACGAAGTCGCACACCCCGAAAAATGCTCGACTTCGATTTGCTACCACACAAAACTCCACACTCCACACAGAAATGCGAAATAAGAAGTCAGCACTTTTACCGAAGTAAAATGCCCACTTCTGTGCGGAAAAATACATTTTAGAGTTTTATGTGGTGAACACATTATAACACAAATTGCTTTCAATGTAAAGCCACTTTGGGAAAATGTTGAAATTGAGGGTAAAAGGGTATAAATAATAAAAGCCCTTATAAATAAAGGAAAACACGGCGTTGGAGGGCTTGTCCAACGCCGTGTAGAAAAAGGGTAAAAGGGTAAAAGAGAGTTAAAGGAAACGGTCTCATATACTTGACTTTTAACCCAAAATATGCTATACTAATAATACTCTAACTGATAGAGAGCAACAACTGAATAATGATACCGTATCGCCAGTGGGCAGCGACAAATGAGCACACCCACCCAATGACGAAATCGTCTCGCAAGAGATTGATGCTCCATTGACGGAAGAGGCGACTGACTGTGAACGAAGATAGATAGCAGACATTCCAGCAGTAAGAAGTAGAAAAAAACGGGTGACAGAACGAAAGGACAATAGGTTTACTATTGCTTTCTGTTTTTCCGTTATGCCTACTTTAATTTCGGTGCTAATTTAGACCTAACGGGAAACTGTTAGGTCTTTTGTTTTGTCCGTATTCAGAATTTTTAATTCAAATTCTGAAAGGAGACCACCGTTATGGCAAAACACTGTGAATATATGCAGTATTTGGAACACTTAAAAATCAAATTGGAAGATTTAGAAAACATCATTGAGACACACCGAACAATTAAAGAATGGGCATACATCATACACGATAAGGATGTAAAGGCGAACGGAGAACCCAAAGGAGCACACATTCATTTGTATCTTAATTTCGGTCAAAGTAGTGCTGATTTTGAAACGGTTGCAAAATGGTTTAATGATGAACCGCAATATGTTAGTAAAGTTAAAAGGCGAAAAAAAGACATACTTAAGTATCTAACACATCAAAATGCACCCGATAAATTTCAGTATAATGCTGAAAATGTTAGAAGCAATTTTAATATTGAAGAAGCAATCGAGAAAGAAGAAAAAACCGATATTGACTTCATTATACGAAAAATTACAGATGGGACTATTAAAGAATATAACAGATTTGATTATATAGATTCTGTTACATTGGCAAAACATAATAGTGTTATCAACAATGCCTTCAAGAATAGGAGTGAAATGATTATGCGAAATCAAAATCGTGATATAAAGGTTATCTTTATATACGGAACAACAGGAAGTGGAAAAACGACTTATGCAAAAATGCTCGCTGAAAAAATAGGTGATGGTAGTTTTTATGTGTCATCTTCCGCAAATGACAGTTTGCAAGACTACAAAGGACAGGAAACTGTCATATTGGACGATTTAAGAGATAATGCCTTTGAGTTTGCCGATTTGCTTAAAGCACTTGATAACCACACGGCAACGAGCATCCGCAGTCGTTTTTGCAATAAAAACTTTCTGGGTAGTACAATCATTATTACAAGCACGGTACCAATTTTAGAATGGTACAAATTTAGCAATGAGGATAAATCACAGTTGCGAAGAAGAATATCAAATTATCTAATTGCCGATGAGAAAGAAATTTGTTTTTACACTTTCAATCCAGACAATAATTATATGCCAGAGTTTAAGTATAA
>JAZNIQ010000063.1:0-2551 GCA_045577555.1 Candidatus Fimenecus sp. | reverse complement strand
GAGCCTTGTTTCGCACATCGTTTTTTACTGTTTCGTGATTCTGTATGATTTTCGATTTTTTCTACATTAAATAATCAGAGGAGGGAAAACACAAGGTTATTCATCTTTCGGCAAGCGGCTTAAAGAGATTAACACGGTAGTTTCCCGAATCACTAAACTATCAATAAAGGAGAATGAAAAAATGACACACGCTGAATATGAATATAAATATCAGGAAGATCTGAAATACATCTGGTATCTGCAGATTTCCGGCAGAGGAGGTGAATATGCAACCGTCAGGAGGATTAACTGCAAGGGATGTGAACGGGTATATTTCACTCAGGTTCACTGTGTAAAGTTTTGTTATCACTGTCAGCAAGGCAATGTGGGTGCAATGTATGTAAAACGGAGAAAGAGTCTCAAAAAGCGTGAAAACACCGTATGCAAAAATTGCGGAAACATCTTTACACCCAAGAGGGCAGGTGCTGTTTACTGCAGTAGTGCATGCAGACAAAAAGCTTACCGTGAGCGTGTTGCGGATAGCGTAAGTCATCAGAATGATGACTTACCATAAATGTAACGATAAATTATCAATACTGCGTTACGGATGTGGTACTTGATAAAAAGTATCATGTACCATAACTGTAACGGTATAATGTTACGTAAATAGTACGTGGTATTTTCTCCACTTACTACAACCGTAACGGAAGGTGTTTTGAGAGTGAAGTGTTACAGTTAAATTAACGGATGCAAATTATCCGTTGATTTCCCAATCGGTCAGATTTTGAATTCTCAATCGGTGTGATTTTTATTTTTTGGCTCGCAATAAAAATTCAGGGAACAAACTGACTGTAAATAAGTACAATTTGTTCCCTAAAAATGTTTGATTTTGATTTAAGCAATTCTGATTATTTGTTCGTAAAGCATGACGAAATCACACATTATTTGTTTGTTGTCATGATAATGTCCGAAAAACCATTTTTTGAAATTAACCTTTTCATTAACTATATCAAAATACTCAGTTAACTCATCGGATTTATAACATCCGCCCGAAAACATTGCGACAACTTGTTGAGGAGCACAATGAGTGATTATAAAGTCAACTTCATAATTATGTTCGGCAAGTGTATTTAATCCGAAGTTCATTTCTTCTTCGGTTGGCATTTCTTCTTTCCACCAAGAAATGTTGTTTACACGAAACATCTTATTGGCTTTTGACCAGCGCTTGTATTCTTCATTAAATTCTCTTTCTGTTTTAAAGTCAGCAGGGTCAAGAATGCCGTCATTAATATCGTGACTTTTTGCACCGCCAAAAGCAAATATCTTTTTATCGCAAATATCAAAAACATAGCCGCGCATCAGATGATAAATATTATCACGAATTCTGTGGGCTTTACCGCCGTGAAAATCAACAGTTTCAAACTCATTATTCAGGCGTGTATAGTTTTCGTGGTTACCATCAACAAAAAGTGTTGTGAACGGTTTGTCATTCAACCATTTCAACCAATAATTTTCTTCATTGTTATCATTCCACAAACCGAAATCACCACAAATAATTACAAAATCATCACGCGACATTTCTTTTTGTTCAGGAAATATTTTTGTAGAGAATTTAGTCCAATCGCCATGTGTATCGCCCGTGCAGTAAATCATAAATATATCTCCCTTCATTTTTCAATTATATCACATGTTTATAACGCTTTTCAATTGTGTGGAAATATTTAATAACTGCCCCCACGAATGCAGATTCCGGTATATGAATACTGCGTCAGATTTTTGGCGAAGGGTCGTTGTGACCCTTTTACCACTTTTATGCTCGTAAATTTCAAGAGACCAATGTGGTCACTTGAAATATTATCCGTTTTGGAGTTCCTAATAAAAATTCAGGAAACAAACTGACTGTAAATAAGTGCAATTTGTTCCCTAAAATATTTGATCTACAAATTGGAAATTATATGTTTAATTCCTTAACAATCTCTAATGCCCTAGATGATGCCAAAGCATCTGTTCCCATTTTAAAAAGTGCAGTTTTATCTACCCACTTATAGTCAACTGTTTCTCCATCTTGTAAAATAACGGCATTTTTATCCCAATCAGTAATACATAAATATTCCACATAAAGAGAATGGTGTCCATCATGTATAATTCTTTTAAGCTCTTGCAAATTGCAAGATACAATGCCTGTTTCTTCTCGCAATTCTCTGACGGCACACTCTATTGGTGTTTCACCCTTCAATGCAGAACCACCTGCCGTCAATTCCCACATTCCGCCTAAATGTTTTTCAAAATCTCTTTGCATAAGCAGATAAGTTCCGTCATTATGCTTAACAATTATTTCACACACTAAATGATACATACCATCAGGAACGGCTTTTCCCCTTACTAATGTAGCAGTCTCTATTTTATTAAACTGCCTATCATATGCATCCCACACCTCGGCCATAAAGCACCTCTCCAAATTTGATTTTATCGCCGTATTAAAACACCTTTCATAAACTGTGTTTCATTATGTGTTTCGTATACTATTTCCTTTTCTTCTTCCGTGCATCCAATCAATATTTTAATTTCTGAA
>JAZNIQ010000062.1:0-1758 GCA_045577555.1 Candidatus Fimenecus sp. | reverse complement strand
ATCGAAGTCTCCCAAGGCAAAACCCTGATTGCCGTTACCCACGACGAAAGACTGGGCCAATACTTTGACCATATCATTGATATGAATCAGGTGACGGGAGGCAGAAGAGATGTTTAAGTTTGCACTAAAAAATATGGCAATCAAAAAAGCCAAGATTGTACTCATTGTCATTTCAATAGTCATTTCAGCCTGTGTAGGTATACTTGCATATAATATTTCAGAGCAGGTTGACAGCGGATTTAAAACAACAGCCGCTTATTATGATATGATTATCGGCCCGTCGGGCTCATCAACTCAGCTTGCAATGAACACCATGTTCTTTACAGATAAGCCTCTCGGCACAATATCTTATGAATATGTAGAGCAGCTTCAGAAAGATACAAGAGTCAATAAGGTTGTACCTTTCACTATGGGTGACTCATATAATGGTGCAAAAATTGTTGGTACCACTGTCGATTTCCTTGAGGGCAAGGAGATTGACGAGGGTGAGATGTATTCGGATAAGTTCCAATGTGTTATAGGTTCAGCTGTGGCTGAAAAATACGGACTCTCACTGGGTTCAACTCTTGTCACATCCCACGGACTTACTGAAGGCGGTCATGCTCATGAAGGCAATCCTCTCACAGTTGTAGGTATACTTGCTGCTACAAAAACTGCATATGATAATGTGATTTTCACCCCTTGCGAAACTGTATGGGCAACTCACGACCACAGTGAAGAAGAAAGCGAAGAAGCTGAGCATATAGAAACTCACGAAGAGGAAGAATCTCAGGAGCATACTCATACAAGTGAAGATGCTCACAGTCACCAGGAATCACCTGATACTCACGAAGAACACGGAGAGGTATGTGCAATTCTTGTAAAGAGTAAGAGCTTTAACGCCTACAGTCAGATTTCGGCAGAGTACGGGGAAAACTCAAAACTGCTTGTTATTAACCCATCAGAGGTTTTGCGTGAAGTTCTTGAAAATGTTGATATGAGCACACAGATTGTATATATTCTCTGTATTATCATTCTGATAATGAACATCTTTATAATTTCAGTAATCACTCTTCTTAATATGTACGATTCAAAGAAAGAGATTGCTCTTATGAGACTTATTGGTATCGGAATGAAAAAAATCAACTTCGTTTACATAATACAAAACGGCATTATCGGTTTTATCTCGACAATACTTGCCTTTATCTGCTCAAGGCTGTGTCTGATGCTGATGGGCGGTTATGTAGCCTCAATGGGCATAGTTCTTGATACAGCAAAAATCTATCCTCTTGAAATTGCAATTATGGCAGTTGTATTTGTAATCAGCGTGCTTCCCACTGTGGTATGTACAGTTAACATGTCAAAAAAGGACGGTATAAACGAATGAAAAAGCTTTTAACTATTCTTCTCTCTTTAATGCTCATTCTCGGCGTTTTCACTGCTTGCGGTAACAGCAACAGCGGTGGCGGTGAAATCATAAACAACACCCTCAGCTTTTCTCAGGCAAACAGTGTTGAAGCTATGCAGAAGCTTGATGGTCAGGAAGTAAACATCATCGGATATATGTCAACTCTTTCACCTATTACGGGCAACTTTATGTACCTTATGAATCTGCCTTATCAGAGCTGTCCTTTCTGTGTTCCCAACACAACTCAGCTTTCAAATACAATGGCAGTTTATGCTAAAGACGGTGACAGCTTTGAGTTTACTGACAGAGCTATCAAGGTTGTTGGTACCCTTGAGTTTGGCGACTACACCGACGAATACGGCTACGAATAT
>JAZNIQ010000061.1:0-2186 GCA_045577555.1 Candidatus Fimenecus sp. | reverse complement strand
CTTTCTGCTTTGATATCCCTTGTTTTCGAGCAACCTTGCCACTTTGCCAAGCGACATTGAAAAATCATCTTCGTAGTGATTAAATGCTAATTTAACGGCAGACATTTCATCGTCAATTTTATATAGTGTGGGTATTTTATCATTGATTTTTCCGTTCTTGAATCCGTATGGTGCAGGACCTCCCGCCCATCTGCCGTCTTGTATGCGGTGATAATAATTATCCTTAACTCGCATTTGGATGCTTTCTCGTTCCATTTGTGCGAAGCTGGCAAGTATGCTCATTAACAATTTACCTGCCGATGTTGATGTGTCAAATTTTTCATTTGCACTAACAAACGAGCAATTATTATCTTCCATAAATTGATATAGTTGATAAAAGTCTACAATATTTCTGCTTATTCTATCCAAGCGATAAACATAAACGGCATTTATTTTATTACACTTGATATCGTCTAACATTCTTTGCAAATCGGGTCTTTGGGTGTTTTTTCCACTAAACCCTTTGTCTTTGTATATTATGTATTGCTCATCACGAATTAATTTAAGGCAATCATTGACTTGTGTTTCTATGCTCTCCGATTCTTTTTTGTCTATTGATTGTCGGGCGTATATCGCTATCATTTTTTACTTCCCCTTTGTTTTTGTATATAATATCAAGTATCTCTTTGAAAATCTTATCCTTTTCACTGCTTGAAGCACCACAAAAGATATCCTTTCCTTGCATATTATATCACACTATTACTTTTGTTGCAAGTGTTTCAACATCCCACTGAATTGTATACATTTTTTGTTCGTTCATAACCTCGATAAGAGAATTATCATAATCGCCATAGGGTGGGCGAAGGAGTGTGGGGCAAACACCGGTTATATTTTCAATTTTTTTGTTGCAGCTCTCGATTTCATCCATCATTTGTTCTTTTGAGAGTTGTGGCATATGGGGATGCGTATTTGAATGGTTTTGAATTTGATGCCCTGCATCTGAAAGGGCTTTAACCGATTCGGGATATTTATCAACCCAAGCACCCACAACAAAAAAGGTTGCCGGAACATTGTATTCCTTTAATATATTAATAAGTGTTTCGGTATCATCATTACCCCAAGCTGCGTCAAAAGAAATGGCAATTTGTTTTTTATCGGTTTCTACGCAGTAAATAGGCAGTAGTTTGTTGGCTGATGCGTATGCACCAACTGAGCCTATAATCACTACTGTGACTGCAACAACAAGGCTTAGGACTAACATAATTTGTTTTTTTGTGATACATAAATATTTCATTTTTCTCCCTCCGTATTTTAAAATATGAAGAGTTGCTTGTACGATATTATAACATAACTACAAAAGTATACCCTAATGGTATGTATTAAATGGCTTCGGGTCATATTTCAAAATTTTGATTCAATATTTGTTTGTACTCCGTACGTGAAAATAATATAAAAGATTTATGATAAAGAATTGCAGCGTAATTTAAAAAGGGATAATCATAACCACCGGTAAACCGGTGGTATGCACCACCCCTATAAGGGGTGACTACTGGCTTAGCCCCTAAAAGGGGCACTGAAAGTTTAGCAACGCATTACAATCTCGGGCAGCCGCTCCCGTGCGGCTTTCTTTTTTTGCCTTTTACTTCTTGTTACCCGTGAACGGGTCAATGAATTCTTTTATACTAATTTGTTCTGCTGCGTAATCTTCTTCTAACTGATTCCTTATGTATTCTGCTATAACCTTTTTATTTCAACCGACCGTATCCACATAATAGCCTCGGCACCAAAAACTTCTGGTGCCGTACTTGTACTTTAAATTTGCGTGTCGGTCGAAAATCATCAGCGAACTTTTACCCTTGAGATATCCCATAAATTGTGCTATACTTATGTGCGGTGGGATACTTACAAGCATATGTATGTGGTCGGGGCACGCTTCTGCCTCTATTATTTCTACTCCCTTTTGAACACATAATTTCCTCAAAATTTCTCCTATGTCTTTTTTGATTTTTCCATATATTTCTTTTCGTCTGTATTTTGGTGCGAAAACTATATGGTACTGACATCTGTATTTTGAGTGTGAACTGCTTTTTATCTCATTATTTCCATTCATTTGAAAAACCTCCTGTATTTTTGTAATGCGGTTGCCAAACCATTACTATTATACAAGAGGTTCTTCTTTTATCTATAGTTTTTTGGGCTTAGCTACG
>JAZNIQ010000060.1:0-3337 GCA_045577555.1 Candidatus Fimenecus sp. | reverse complement strand
CCTGTATATCGTGCAGGTTTCTGAACTTTTTTTAATAATTTTTCAACTTCTTTTTTTACCATAATTGACCTCGCACAAGTTATATATACTAACTTAATTAATTTATTTTACAACAAAAATACTTTTATTTCAATATTCATTATTACTGAACAATGACAAAGTAAGAAAAATCGCAATTATTATTAAAGAAAAATTATATCTACTGGAAATGAAAATATAAATTCCCCATATATAAATTAAAG
Organism: Candidatus Fimenecus sp.; assembly: GCA_045577555.1. Taxonomy (GTDB): domain Bacteria; phylum Bacillota; class Clostridia; order Oscillospirales; family Acutalibacteraceae; genus Fimenecus. The sequence continues at coordinate 3,095 of JAZNIQ010000060.1, read as the reverse complement.
CTATAAAAAAAGCAGATGTAATCTTTAATATTTTTATGCACATATCAATTTCAACTTTTTGAGATAATATATAGAACAATGTTACTCCGCCGTCAAGTCGTTTGATTGGTAACATATTGAATGTCATTAAAATAAGATTAATCCCGGCAACTGTAACAAGCATCTGACTGCTATAAAAGCACAAAACTAAGCAACAAATCACAAATACAATTGCATTTACCAATGGACCTCCGAGTGAAATTAAAACTTCTTTTTTTATTCCTGTATTTATTGCCTGATTTCTTATAATATTTATTCCTGTCAATTCAAACCTGACTTTTTCAGGTTTATTGCCTATAACACACATTGTAAATAAATGACCTAACTCATGCAAAAGAGATGAAATAACAGTTATCAGAACATTTGCAGGTGCATTTAATGACAATACAAAAGATATAAATGCAACAAATAAAAAAGTAATCTCAATTTTAATATCTTTAACAATAAACACCATAATCAATTACCCACACAGGATTTATATATTTATTATTAACAAGCACCTCAAAATGCAGATGAAATCCCGTGGCATACCCTGTTTTGCCTACAAGAGCAATACAAGTCCCCTTTTTAATTTCTTCTCCCGCTTGAACCAACAGTTTATTACAGTGATTATATGTGGTTTTTATTGTATCACTATGTTTAATCACAATATAGTTACCGTTAATTTTATGGTTATCTGCCTTTTCAACTATTCCGTCGTATGCTGAATAAATTTTTGAATTTTCAGGCGCGGCAATATCAAGTCCGGTATGCAAAGAATATTTATCTGTAATTGGGCTGACACGATAACCGAAATGCGATGTTATACTTCCCTCCTTCATGGGATTTTGCAAATTAACAGTTAAAAAAACAGGAGAAAAGACAGCCCTTTCTCCTGATGACTTATCGTTTGTTTCTCCTGCTATTTTGTCAACATTTTCTTTTTCCGGTAAAGTAGGCGCAAAAGTTTGTTTTACAACATTCTTAAAAGTTCCGAAAATAGTTGAAACTGCTATATCTGTCTGACATATTTCGGAATAAAATAATTTTATATTTTTTGAAAGATTGCTGTCGGTTCTGCAAACAGCAAACAAAATACCCGAAATTAATAGTGACATAACAAGTTGAACAGCAATAACTTTTGTCATAAAACTCTGTTTATTCTGTGGTTGTTTTCTTCTGTTCCTTTCCCTGACCGGTTCATAAATATTATTGTCCATATAATCACCACTCAATACTATGATGAAAATATGGACAATATGTTATCTTTTAAAAAATCTAATAATTTTACTTAATTCTGATGAATTAACCGTGTGTCTTCCCTCTGTACTCACAATGTAGTCAAGCACTCTTTTTTCTTTATTGAATACAGGAACGTCTGTTTGTGCATCATCAAGAATTTTAAGTTCAGAACGGTTATCAACGAAGTAAACGATAGGATAAACATCAGCTGTAATATCAAAATCTTTGAACATCTCAAGCATTCTTTTCCCTTGACGATGGGCTTGTTTTACAGGGTTATTGACTTCTTTTTCATAAACTTTATCATTTTTTCCGTGTTTGACTTGTTTCCAAGTTGACTTTGATGTTTTACCACTTATGATTCCACGATAATTCTTTGTTTCAACAATGAAAACACCATTTTTACCAATAACAACAAAATCAAGTTCCATTGTAATCCCACGATTAAGAATGACAGGATTTGTGATAATTGTATATTCCTTTGGAAGTTTTTTGAGAATTTGCAATGTTGCGTCTTCTCCGCGAACACCTGACTGTAAAATACCAAATTGTTTACGATAAACAAGAAATAAAACAAATACCACAAGAGCAATTATGAGCATAACAATGGGAACAGCAATATGTATTGTTGATTTCTTTGTTAAAATCGCAAATAACATTCCCAGACCAAAGCCCAAAAAACACAGGTCAAGTAAAATTGCCAAAGCAGTTTTTATAAGTGCCTTATTTTTATTCTGTTTTAATTGGGACTTAATTTTTACAAGTCTTGGCATAATCACAACATCCTTTTATCAGAATACTTTTTTCATAACTGCACCATCTTTTGCAGATGAAACAAGAGTTGAATAACGAGCAAGCCAACCTGATTTTACATTTGGTTCTGGTTTAACATATGACTTTCTTCTCTCTGCTAATTCTTCATCAGAAACTTTAACATTGATTTTACTTGCAGGGATATCAATTTCAATAATATCACCCTCGTAAATAAGCCCGATTTCACCGCCTGCAGCAGCTTCAGGTGACACGTGACCGATTGATGCGCCACGGGATGCGCCGCTGAAACGACCATCAGTAATAAGTGCAACTGTTTTATCAAGTTTCATACCTGCAAGGGCTGAAGTTGGGTTAAGCATTTCTCTCATACCCGGGCCACCAACAGGACCTTCATAACGGATAACAACAACATCACCGTGAGTGATTTTGCCGTTGTAGATAGCATCAATTGCCTCATCTTCAGAGTTAAATACTCTTGCAGGACCCGAATGAACAAGCATTTCAGGAGCAACTGCACTGCGTTTTACAACACAACCATCCTTTGCAATATTACCCCAAAGTATTGCAATACCACCTGTTTTACTATATGGATTATCAATAGGACGGATTGCGTCTGTATTTTTAATATATGCACCCTTAATGTTTTCACCAACAGTTTTACCTGTTGCAGTAATAAGTGACAAATCAAGAAGGTCTTTTTTTGCAAGTTCTGCCTGAACTGCAGGGATACCGCCCGCATTATTAAGGTCGTGCATATGTGTTCCTCCTGCAGGAGCAAGATGACAGAGATTAGGAACTTTTGCACTGATTTCATTAAACATATGCAAATCAACAGGAACACCTGCTTCGTTTGCAATTGCAAGAAGATGAAGAACGCTGTTTGATGAGCAACCTAGAGCCATATCACAAGCAAGGGCATTACGGATTGACTTTTCGTTAATAATATCGCGAGCCTTGATATCTTTCTCTACAAGGTTCATAATTGCCATACCAGCATGCTTTGCAAGCTGAATTCTGCCACTATGTACTGCAGGGATTGTGCCGTTACCGGGAAGAGCTAT
>JAZNIQ010000059.1:0-4566 GCA_045577555.1 Candidatus Fimenecus sp. | reverse complement strand
ATCTCTCAAAAGATTTGTCTTGTCAGCAATAGAGGTTGAGTTATACACACGGCAGTATATCGTCTGCGGTTCAATAGTGATTTCTCGTATGATATCTCCTTTTTGCTGTGTTCTTTCTTTTAACTTCTCTATGGTAAGGTTAAGTTCATCCCTCATTTTTTCAAGCCGCTGTATCATCGGTTCCAAATCACTCGTATCGTTAAAATATTCCCGTATTTCATCAAGAGAAAGACCTAAGTTCTGGAAAACTCGGATTGTACGAATTTGAGTAAAGGTGTCGATGGTATAATATCTGTTTCCTGAAGCACCATCTTTTTGGTCAGGTTTTATTAGACCTTTGATTTCGTAATTTAATATGGCTTTGCGTGTAATTCCAACTGCTTTTGCAATTTCACCTATGGAAAATAAGTTCCTGTCGTTCATAAAAATATCTCCGTTTCCAGTATAAAAAATTTCTTTGAAAAAATATCAAAAAACTATTGCTTCGTCCCTTGGGGGACGGTGTATAATTATTGTAGCATATAATATCAAATTTTTCAAGATGTGGAGGGTGATAAATTTGAAATTAAAGGATTATTGCATTAAGGAAGGAAAGGAGTATTTATTATCCGAGTGGGATGACGAAAAAAACATGCCGTTCACCCCTGAAACTGTCAGCCCGAGCAGTTCTGTTCCGGTATGGTGGAAATGCGAAAAAGGTCACTCGTGGCAGACGCAGGTGCGAAGCCGTTCAAAAACACTTACAAGATGCCCGAAATGTCTTGCGACAGAACTCTCTAAAAAGAGAAAACAACAGGTAAAAGAATTTGCAAAGAAAATGAGTTGTAAATAAGTGCCCGTTTTTTTGTACGCTATTAAAAAAATAAAAATTTACTATATTATAAAGAAAGAAGGAATGAACATTGAAAAAGTTATTAAGTACAATTTTATGCTTATGTATGCTTATCAGCATACTTCCAACAAATGTGTTTGCTGCGTCGGTTGTAAATATTTTCAATATTACAGTAACCGAGCCGGTGACAGGTGAAAAGCCGGTAAATTCGGGCTCTGTTCCCTCAACGGCAAGCACCGAGGTTGTAAAGGTGGAATGGGACGGCGATTTTGATGACAACGGCTGTTTTATTGAGGGTAACTCATATAAGGTTTCCGTTACCGTCAGAATAAAGGCAGGTCAGGATAAATATATAAAATACGTTGAATCCACAACCAAAATCAACGGTCAGCTTTCTGAAATGAAAAGTCTTACCGAGGATAAAAAGCAGGCTGTGATCTGTTACACCTTTAACGTCGGTAGTAAAACCGAAGGGGGACAGGCAGGAGGTGTTGCACGGGACCTCAGCAAAGCAAAATACAGCGAGCTTTCTGTCAACGAGTTTGAATGGGAGGTTTTAAGACTTTGTAATATTGAACGTGCCAAGGAAGGTCTTGATTCGCTTTCCATGAACGGTACTCTTCAGGATATCTGCGATATTCGTGAAAAGGAGCTTGTAACCACTTTTTCTCATGACAGACCCGACGGAAGCGATTGCTACTCGGCAATTCCTTCCACTTATACCTGGAGTAATGTCGGAGAAAACATCGCAAGGGGTCAGCGTAATCCTGCGGAGGTTGTAGAATCATGGATGAACAGCCCCGGACACCGTGCCAATATTCTTAATCCCGAATTCCGCTATATGGGTGTCGGATATAATTCCAACGGAAATAACTGGGTTCAGTTCTTTTCAAGCAGTAAAGATTTCAAAATTGTTGGCAAGAACTCGTTTTCCAACAGCTCATATAATGAAAAAATATCCGAAACCGATATCAAGGACGTGTACCTGACAATTACGGCTTCCAACGGTTATAAATCTTATATGCCTGTGGATTTTGATTCCATGAAGCAGACAGGGGGCAAGTATTACCCAAGACTTGCTGCTACTCAGAACGTTTCGTTTATAAAGGTCGAGGATACCGACAGTGAAACAAACTCTGATAAAACAACCAATCAGGAAAAAGAGCCGACAGTAACAAGTCCAACAGAAGGCAAGACTACCGATCTTACAGAAGGAAGTCTTTTTGGAAAATACATACCGATTACCCATGTATACGGCACCAATTTCGGCGTACCTTACAATATGGAAGCCGGCTCTATACAGCAGTTCGATATTGGAACCCGATTCTATGACGAAACGATAGGTATACAACCAAGCTTTGCTCCGCAGGTAAAGAGAAGTGATTATCAGAACCATTACGTCAAAATAAGTTACCTTGGAACATACGGTACCGTCGGTAAAGAAATTGCTGTTACCAGACTCGGTATCATTGACGAAGCGGAATATGACTTGGTTATGAACGGAAAGGAATCTGACTGGGCAAAGGTATATAATCTTACAAAGGATACCATCGTAATTTCCGCAGATATATACGATGAAAACAAACAGTTTGTAAGAAAGCTTACTCCCGCCGCAGTTATCGTGGCAACGGATGCAAGCGGAAACTTTATTACATTTTCACACTTCCTTGGCTCAACCTCAACAATCCTCTATTCACAGATAGATAATTTCTTTGCAGCGGACGAGGATAAGAAAAGAAGTACAAAGTCATTCTCGTTTGTAACCGATAAGATTATGCTTACAAATAAGGCTGATGCAGAAAAGCTTCTTCCGCCTGCGGAGATAATAAACTACGAGTATAAAACATATCCTGAACTTAACGTGACACCAAACTACAATGCAAACCATATACTCGGCGATGAGGAATTTGTAACGCCTGATAACGTATATTATCAGGTGGGTGTTGATTTCAAACAAATAGACCCCGTTATAAAAAACGAAATCAGGGATGTTGTCAGCTATTCCTATTATACGCACAAGATTGATACCCTTTACACCCAGAGAAACATTGTAACCGCAGACGGCACGCTTTACGGCGTTACCTCTGAATATGAAAAGAAGAAAATTGCAACAAATGTAAAAAAAGCCACCGCAAATCATTACCTTACAAATAGCGGCGAGGTAAAGGAGCTTAGCGGTAAGACGGTTGCAACAGATGTTTATGACTACGAGGAATCCAATGATGGCTGGGTTATCGGTATCATCAAGAATGACAGCTCGTTCTATATGGGATATACCTATATTGAGGGTAAGGACGGCTATGCAAGAGGTCTTGCAAAAATGACGGAAAAGGTAAAGTGCGTTGTTCCTAACGGCCTTATCACCAATGACAATGCTTTCTGGCGTTGGGATAACCAAATCAATGTAATAGGTATTGACGAGAATGCTTTTGCAAGCGGAGAGGTTATTCAGAACTACGAAATGAAGCTTGGCATTGTTAAAGTGTGCAGCGATGCAGAGCGTGTGTTCCCGTATGAATTTTTGACAAAAATCTGGGCACACAGCGATGAAAACAGAAAACAAAATATATACGGTTTTGTGCAGAGCAAAAGCGGTAAGCTTTACGGATACAGCTCTACCTACCATATAGGTTTTAACTCTACCGATAAGGTGGAAAGAATATTCCCTGTATTTTCATCAAACGAAAATGGTAACTTTGTTGGTATTAAGTTTGAAAATCAGGATTATATCAATGTAATCGCCTGCAGATATTGTGACGGCAATGCTTACAGATACGGTCCCCTTTTGAAGGGAGCAAAATATGTATGCGAAACTTTGGGCGGATACTACGGGGACGACGGTAAGGTTTACGGTCTTGAAGACCATCCACCCAAGGGGCTGACCAAGGATGGTATTACTCCCTTCTTATGTATAGAAAACTATTTAACAAACAACCCAAATATGTACAGAAAAACTGCTACATACAGAGCATACAGCCGTGATACAGACTCAAACATTCCGCTTCTTCCCAATGTTTATACATGGAATTTTGACAGCAAACGAATGCAGCTTCTTGAAAGAACTGATGGCTCTGTGTGGATGGCGAGTGTTCTTCATCCGTCAACCAATGCCGACCTTGTTGCAATGACCGGCGGATACGAAAGCTCAAACGTATTTCAGGTTTCGCAGGCTACAAAAAATAAGGTTGATGCCGAATATTTCGACGTAAATGGTGTAAAACTTATTACAACAGAAAGCCTTAAGTTTACGGATGTGGCAGATGATGCATGGTATGCCGATAGCGTAAAATGGGCGGTTGACAGAGGCATTACAACAGGAACATCTGCAACAACCTTCTCGCCTGATAATACCTGCACAAGAGCACAGATTCTTACATTTATGTGGCGTGCCGTAGGCTCACCAAAGGTGAGCAGTGGTAACCACTTTGAGGATGTAAAAGAGTCTGATTACTACTATGATGCAGCACGATGGGCTTATGAAAAGGGTATGGTAACGGGAAGCAAATTTGAAGGTGACACACCTTGTACAAGAAGCGCAACTGTTGTGTACTTATGGAAAAACGCAGGTTCACCATACACTTCATATTACGGAACCTTTGCAGATGTAACGGCAGGCTCCGGCTTTGCATCAGCAGTAGCCTGGGCGGTGGAAAATGGAGTAACTTCGGGTACATCCGAAACAACCTTCTCACCTGACACAACCTGCACAAGAGGTCAGATAGTAACATTCTTAA
>JAZNIQ010000058.1:0-4805 GCA_045577555.1 Candidatus Fimenecus sp. | reverse complement strand
ATTTCTGCAAATTCTTTAACAAGAATATCAATAACACCATCGTCATCAATTACCCAGACAGTTTGTGAAACACCATCATCGCTTACAAAATCATATGCGGGAGCATGGCTGTTTTTCCAGTTTTCTGTGATTTCAGAAACTGTCTTATTCTCACGGTGTGTCAGGAAAATTGGACCTGTGTTTGCATCAAGAGTATCAACGTGACGAATTCTGTCCGCCTCTTTATCTGCACGTGTAAACTCGTGCTTCTTAATAATATTGTTAAGGTAATCGTCAACAGCGGTACAGCCCACAATACCTGTCTGCTCTCTGCCATTCATAATCTGACGATAAATATATAGCATTGGTTTTTTATCCTGCACACATATGCCGTTGGTGCTCAAAGCTTCAAGGTTTTCTTTGGCTTTTTCATAAACCTCTGCAGAATAAATATTAATTCCCTGTGGCAAATCCACTTCTGCCTTATCCACGTGCAAAAACGAATAGGGTTTATCCTTTACCATTTCACGAGCTTCCTCGGAATTCATTACGTCATATGGTAAAGCACCAACCTGACTTGCATATTCGTCCTTTGGTCTTACTGCCTTAAATGGTTTAAGTATTGCCATTTTTATTTCCTCTTTTCTTAATAAAAAGTATAGTTTTAAGTATTATAATTGATGCGGCTACGCCAATTAATGCACCCGTACTGTCAACCAGAATATCACTAATTTGAAATGCACGCCCGGGAACGAAAATCTGATGAATTTCGTCAGTAACCGCATAAAAAAATGTTCCTGCAAAAGCAATCAGTGGTGTCAGTTTTGTTTCAAAGGTGGTATATGTTGCGTTAAACAAGAGTAAGGAAAGTCCTGTAAACTCAAGCATATGAGCAAAACTGCGGACAACCTCCTGGTCAAGTTCAAGACCTAACTTTTCAAAAATTGTCAAAGTCAATGAGTCACTTAACTGGGCAGAGGCATCGGATGTCTGAGCAGAAAGGTAAAAAATTATCCCCATACAAACCGCAACTAAAATCCACGAAACAGTTATATATATCTTTTTTGATTTCGTCATTATTTTTGTCCTTTATAAAAATAAATATTTGAACTGTCCCCTGTAAAATAAACTCCGTCCGTTTTCTTTGCCACAGCAAAAACAGTGTTTTTATATTGAATCGGCAAAACTACTGCATTTTTCAACAAATAGCTTTCGCAATATTCAGCCTTTGCCTTGGTAGGGTTATGCCTTAAGTCCTCGACTACTCTGTCATATTCTTCCGAAGAATAACTAAGCACATTTTCTTCGTTACCTGTTGTGAAATTTGATAAAAAGTTGACCGAACGGTCAGAATCGACTGTTAAATCGTAAATTGCAGTGTCAAAGTCACCCGAGGCAATTTTGCTGTCAAAATCATTCTTTTCAACAACTGTAATCTTTCCGTTCAGTTCAACACCAATATTTGTCTGCCAACAACTGATTACAGCCTTTGCAACTTGCTCATATTCTTCAGTACAAAGAATATCAACCGTAAGAGTTTCAATTTTTAATTCCTCAAAGGCAGAAATCATATTTTTTCTTGCGTTTTCAATATTATGGGATAATCCGTCGGTTTTTCCGCCAGATAAATCATAATAAGATGGAATAAGATTTTTTATAGGTTTTTCAGTCACTAAAGACATATTAACGCTTGACAAAAGGCCTGTTCTCAGTTTAACATTCTGAAGTTTTTCATTCTTCATATTAAAAATCAATGCGGTGGTTATATTTTCAATATTGGTTTTGGTAACTTTTCTGCCCAATTCATCAACTGCATCTTCTGTTACAAAAAAGCCTAAATCGTAAGACCCATCATCGACCTTTTTAGCAATATCAATTTCATCGGTATTTACGTGAAGTCTTACAGAAGTTGGAATTGCGCCAAAATTACCATTATATTCTGTGTTCTTTGAAAAACGTACGGATTCCTCACCCTTTATGTCTGAAAGATAAAAACTACCATTAGAAATAATATATTCCTCATCAAGACCATATCTGCCAGCTGTTAAATCAAAAAACTCCTCATCACAAGGGAAAGAAATCGGTTGAGTAAGAGCGTATAAAAAATCATCCTGTTTTTGTTCAAGAGTGATTTCAAGAGTGTAGTCGTTTATTGCACGAACGCCAAGGTTATCCGCACTCGTTTCTCCGTTATGAACTGCTTTTGCATTTTTTATGCAACTGATAAGCGAGAAATCAGGAGCATTGGTTTCTGGCAGAACGCCCCTTGTAATACCAAATGCAAAATCCTGTGCCGTAACTTTAGCATCAATAGTTGCCTCTTTTTCTTCAAGGAAATTCTCAACTTCGTTTGGAATGTAGTATTTCATATCATTGCGAAGATAAAATGTGTATGTAAGTTTGTCTGCGGACACTTTGTATTCAGTAACAGCACACTTTTGTATTTCACCGTTTTCCTGAAGCTTAAAAAGACCGTCAAAAATATTGACCGCCACTATTCTTTCACCTGTACGGCTTGCAATCTGTGGGTCAAAATGTTGTGGCATCTCCCCTATTGCACAGGCAAAATATGTATCTGTATTTTCTTCTTTGCAACCTGCAAAACAAGTTGCAAGCATAATTATTGCAATAAAAATACTTAAAAATTTCTTAATCATCTTATTCACCAAACATTATTATATCAAATAAAGTGAATTATGGCTATATTTTGATAAAATTTTTTATAAAAAACTATCTTTTATTGTATTCGTTATGTTATAATATGTATATACTTTTTATAGAGGAGAACATTATGCCTTTAAATGATATTTTATTGATAATTTCTATTGCTATTTCCTTGATTTGTTTAATTCTTCTTTTTGTTGTAATCAAAAATTCAAAGAACAAGTCAAATGATACACTTGAACAAAGAATTGATTTTTTAAACAAAAATTTAGGTGACGAATTTCACAGAATCCGTGTTGAAAACCAAACTGCTAACAAAGAAATACGTGAAGAAGTTAAAAAGAGCCTTGATGAGATGTCTGGTCGAATTGACAATATGAACAAGGGTAATTTTGAACACCGTGAAAAAGTAATTCAGATGCTTGTTGACCAAGGCGACAAACAGAATAAATCCCTTGAATCTTCAATTACAAAAATGCAGGAATCAAACGAAAAGAAACTTGAAGAAATGAGAGTTACGGTTGACGAAAAACTTACCGCAACTCTTACAACAAGACTTAATTCTTCATTCAAGACAGTTTCTGACCAACTTGAAAATCTTTATAAATCTCTTGGCGAGATGCAGAAACTCTCAACAGGTGTTACTGAAAATGTTACTGCACTTAACCGTGTACTTACAAATGTTAAGGCTCGAGGCACTTGGGCAGAGGTACAGCTTGAAGGAATTTTAAACCAGACAATCCCCAATATGTTTGAAAAGAATGTGGCAACTGTACCAAATTCTCTTGACAGAGTTGAGTTTGCAATCCGTATTCCTTCAAGTGAGAAAGATGGCAACGACATTTTGCTTCCTGTTGACTCAAAATTCCCGATGGAAGACTATGTGCGTCTTTGCGATGCCGCTGACCGTGCCGATGCAGATGCTGTAAAAGCCGCAAGAAAAGAACTCGAAAACAGAGTTTTGGGCGAGGCAAAATCAATCGCAAAATACATACATGTACCTGCTACAACTCCTTTTGCGATTATGTATCTTGCAACTGAGGGTCTTTATGCGGAAATCGCATCCTCAAGAACAGGTTTACCTGAAAAAATTCAGAATGAATATAATGTTATGATTGCAGGTCCGTCAACAATTACTGCACTTTTAAATTCTCTTTCAATGGGCTTTAAAACTATTGCAATCAATGAAAAAGCAAATGAGGTTCGTGAAATCCTTGGTGCAGCAAAAGCGCAGTATGAAAAATTTGGTGATTTACTCGCGAAAGCAAAGAAAAAAGTTGATGAAGCAGGCAAAACACTTGAAGATGCCGAACGCAAAAACCTCTTTATTCAACGCAAGCTCAAAAATATTGAATCTATTGACACAGTTTCGGCTGATAAACTTTTATTTGACGAAACCGACAGTGTTGATATATAATAAAAATGTTAACCAAAAATGTTATATTTAGGAGGAAATGGAAATGGCTCTTAAACACGCTGACCTTATTGCACAGATGACACTTGAAGAAAAAGCAAGTATGTGCGATGGTCTTGACTATTGGCACTCTCAGCCTGTAGAAAGACTTGGCATCAAGTCTATAAGCCTTAACGACGGCCCTCACGATATCCGTAAAAAAGGTGATCCGGGCGACACACCAAAGGGTGAAACAAATCTTTTGAAAGGTGTTCCTGCTATATGCTTCCCAACAGCTTCTGCTACTGCTTGTTCATGGGATACAGACCTTCTTTACAAAATGGGTGAAGCACTTGGTGAAGAATGCTTAAAGGAAAAAGTTTCAGTATTGCTTGGACCCGGTACAAATATCAAGCGTTCACCACTTTGCGGAAGAAACTTTGAATATTTCTCAGAAGACGGTGTTCTTGCCGGTGAAATGTCTGCAGCATTCATCAACGGTGTTCAGAGTAAAGGTGTTGGCACATCTCTTAAACACTATGCTGCAAACAATCAGGAAACACGCAGAATGACAGTTAACGCTGTTGTTGATGAGAGAACACTTCGTGAAACATATCTTCTTCCTTTTGAAATCGCAGTTAAAAAGGCTCAGCCCTGGACTGTAATGTGCTGCTATAACCGTCTCAACGGTACATACGGCTCAGAAAACAAGTGGCTTCTTACTGATGTGCTTCGCAAGGACTTCGGCTTCGAAGGTCTTGTTGTTACC
>JAZNIQ010000057.1:0-7929 GCA_045577555.1 Candidatus Fimenecus sp. | reverse complement strand
CTACTATTTTCTTATTTAGAATAAGGGTTATCTATACCCTTTTTATCATACCATGCTTGTGGATATTTAGGTAATGTATTTAATGTTACTTCATTAATATTAATATCAGATGATTCATTTTCACGAATCATTCTACCCATTACAACAAATATTGCACCATCAAACTCATGTGAGCTGGTAACTAAAGTAATGATTTTATCATCTGTCTGAACAGAAACATCCGTATTAAGAATACTTCTCGATTTCACTTCATCGACAAACTCTGTAACCTTTGCGTCTGAATTAAAATCAGTAACCCCATAATTAAATCCTGTATCTACTATGGGATTATCTGTTGAAATAAAGGCTGCAAAAACTTTAAATGTATATGTTTCATACAGTGTACTGAATGTAATTAAAGGAGATTGCTTATATCCTTCAATAGTTTTATATTTGTCAAGATTATAAAAAGAAGAAGTTTCCGTTGTATGATTAAGATAAATTATGGTGTTATCATCAAGTTCTCTTGTTTCATTTTTATAATCAAGGAATGGACAACCAAAACGACTATTCTTTCCGTAAAAATCTCTTTCAAGGTAATATTCGTTATCATCACCCTGAACAACCTGAACATCAAGACCTGTATCAATATTAAGCCAACCTATCAAATCCTGATTAACTGAATAAAAATACGAATATCTGCTGTTCATTCCCTCAGGAAAAGACATATTAGGCTGTTGTGCATAATGCTCCTGCCAAGCCTCTACATATTTATTACCATCAAGTTTATTGCTATGAACGGAGTTTAAAAATATATTGCCATCAGAAGATTTATTCTGCTGATATTCGACAAAATAGTTACAAAAAGCTATAACACAACAAATTATTGTAACAATGGAAATGTCCATAACGATTTTACGAACTTTTTCTTTTAAACTATCATTTCGTAACGGAATAAAAAATCCAAAGAAATCAGAAAAAATTTCATTAAAAGTACGAACTCTCTTTTTAGTTGCAACCGTTGTTACAACTTCTTCTTTATTTTCTTCAATTACAGGTGGTTTTTCATCCTGAAAAACAAATTGTTCTGTAATGTCAACAAAAGTTTTTCCGTTTTCTACAATACGTTTACCTTCAATAACTGTTGTTGACATTACATCCTCTAATTCATTTATCGTTTCAGAATCCAATGTGTCATCATTCATCTGCAATGAAGCATCTTTCAAATTTTCTTTTTGAATTTCCGCTAACTCATCTTCATCAATACCCAACTGTTTACGAAGCTCATCAAAAGAAAGCATTTCATTGTTTTTTTCTTTATCGAGCATCCTATTTTACCTCCACCGGATACCATTTCTTATCATTCTTGAAAGGATTCTCAATACCGTGCTTCTTATAGTAAATCTGAGGATACTTTGGATTTTCGTTAACATATGCTCTGGATGTATCAACAGTAGCATCTTCACCCGGTCTTACAGCACGAGCAACAATAACGATGCCACCTTGAGCACGATATCCCGGCAAGTCAAGAGACCTGTTACAAGTTGATAATGTAAGAAGTTTATCACCTTCCTGAATATCAACACCTGTGAAATATAATGTTCTCTTATTAATCTCAGAAATATAGCCGTTGAAATTAGGACCTTCCATATGAGGATATATGTAATTGAAAACATATCCGTTATCTTCATTTGGTAAACGGTTTGTGATAAACACTGCATATATTTTCCATGTAATATACTTTTCAAGTGTATTGAATTCAATTATTGGATGTTTTTTATAGAATTCAATATCTTCATATTTATCGAGATTTGAAAATACAGTACCGTCGTATGCATTGTGACCATAAATAATTGTGTTTGAATCAAGGTTAACAGGGTCATTACGGTAATCCATAAAAATAGTACCACGGTATTCATATTTGTTTTCAAAGTTATGAGTCATATAGTACTCATTGTCCACTGTCTGAAGAACAGGGAAATTAATCTTTGTTTCATCTACACTCGGAATTGAAATCCAACCTACTGTTTCAGGGTTCTTTTCAACAATAGATGAGTAGTCAGGTTTTTTCTCTTCTGTTGTTGGAACATCAGAAGATTGATTAGTTAAATCATTAAACACCTGCTGACTGTTATGCTTGTCAATAAAATACTTAGTTAAAAAAGCAGAGGAAACAAGAAATGCCACTATACATACAATGAGTATGACTTTTTTAACAACACCATTATTCTTCTTTTCCATAATTTACACTCCTATCAATTCTATTATCATTTTCAAGGCTTCATCAGAAGCACTTGTTCTGTTACTGTTTCTTACATCGTTTATAAAACGATTGTTAAGTTGCTTAACTATTGTTTTTTTACCGTCAGATGCTGCAATGTAAATTAATCCGACAGGTTTTTCTGTATTATCTGAATTGGGTCCTGCAATTCCGGAAACCGAAACCGCTATATCAGAACCTGACACTTTAATAACACCATTTACCATTTCACGGACTGTTTGTTCACTTACAGCACCATATTTTTCAAGCGTTTCACTTTTTACACCTAAAACCTTCTCTTTTATCTCATTACTATAACTGATAATTCCGCAGTTAAAAACAGACGAGGAACCGCTCACATCAGTTATCCGTTTCGAAATAAGACCACCTGTGCAAGATTCTGCACAGGAAAGGACAAGACCTTTTTCGCTCAAAAGCATAACGACTTTTTCTTCAAGTGTCATTTTTAACTCCTAAAAACAAATATTTTTAATGGTTGTATTTTCAATTGCTCTTTCAACAAGAGCTTCAATATCAAGGGCCTGTTCAGCATTTTCAATTATTGAAATCTGCGGTTTTGTTTTAGGATGCTTGGGTGTGAACACAGTACAACAATCTTCATAGGGTTCAATTGAAATGTCAAATGTATCAATTTTTCTTGAAACCTTTATTATTTCATCCTTATCTAGACCGATTAAAGGTCTGAAAACAGGCATTGAAACTACTGCATCAGTACAAGCTAACGCATTAAGAGTCTGACTAGCAACCTGACCAAGGCTTTCACCTGTAATAAGTGCTTTACATTCTTCTTTTTCCGCAATCCGCTGTGAAATCCTCATCATAAAACGGCGCATAATAAGTGTAAACAGGTCTTCCGGACATTTATCTCTAATTTCTTCTTGAATTTCTGTAAAGCCAACAGTAAACAAGCAAATATTACCACTATATTTTGAAACTTTACGAAGAAGATTATGAACTTTTTCTTCTGATTGAGGTGATGTATACGGTGGAGAAGCAAAATGTATTGCATTAAGAACAAGTCCGCGTTTTGCCATCATATATGCTGCAACAGGACTGTCTATACCGCCCGAAATAAGTATAGCGGATTTTCCCGCTGTACCCGTTGGCATTCCACCAGCACCTTTTGTCTGATTACCACGAATAAATGCAAATTTTTCTCGGATTTCTATTGTTACAAGAATATCTGGATTTTTAACATCAACTTTTAGGTGTGGAAATTTGCTTAAAATTGCACCACCAACTTCAGCTGAAATTTCAGGTGATTTTAATGAAAATTTTTTATCAGAGCGCTTACCCTCTACTTTAAATGATTTAGCATTTTTAAGTTGTTCAGAAAGATAATCGGGTGCTTTTTCTAAAATCACTGTCATATCCTTTTCAACTTGTAACGCTCTTGAATAAGCTGCAATACCAAAAACACGGCTTATTCTGTCACTAACCTCATCCATATCGATATATTCATCCATAGGAATAACTGAAATTGTCGATTGTTCTTTTCTGTATTCAAAATCGCCCAAAGGCTTAATTCTTTTACGGATATTTTTTATTAAAATATCTTCAAATGTAGAACGATTCAAGCCTTTTAACGCTAACTCTCCGTTCTTTATAAGAATTATTTCTTTCATTTTTATCTCCTAACCCGATTAACTGTTTCCATTATACCATTATACAATAAATCCATATCTTTTTCAGTGGTATTTTTTGACAGGCTAACTCTGACAGCACAATCAATGTGCTTGGGTGATAGTCCCATTGCTGTAAGAACATTACTGCGATGACCTTTAGCACAAGCCGAACCTGCAGAAACAAATATACCTTTTGAAGAAAGTGAATTGAGCATAACTTGTGACGGAACACCCTCAACTGAAATGTTTATGATATATGGCAAAGCGTCTTCGGTTGAATTTACAAAAATTTTATCAGTATCGTTTATTTTCGATATAAAATATTCTTTTATATCTGATACTTTTTTCATGTTTTGAGTTATATTGCCAATATCGTTTACCGCTTCACTGAATGCACAAATTGCAGGTGTTGATTCTGTGCCAGAAATCAAATCGTTTTCCTGTCCCCCACCAAGTATATAAGGTAAAAGTCTTATACTGTTACTTACGTACAATGCGCCCGCACCTTTTATACCATGAATTTTATGGGCGCTCATACTCATAAGGTCAATTCCGATTTTTTTAGGTTTAAGCAGAATTTTACCAAAGCCCTGAACAGCATCACAATGAAAATATGCCTTTGACTTTTTGTCTCTGATAATACCTTTAATTTTTGCAATATCCTGAATTGAACCAACTTCATTATTCACTGCCATTACGCTGACAAGTACTGTACTTGTATCAATAGAGTTTGATAATTCGTCAAGGTTTATTTTACCATTACAGTCAGGTTTAAGATATGTCACTTCATATCCTTGTTCACCAAGACTTTCAAAACACTTTAAAACACTTGGATGTTCAAGTAAAGTTGTAATAACTCTCTTTCCCTCGCGCTTTTTTGTTTTTGCTGTTCCGAAAATTGCCGTATTGTTTGCAATTGTTCCGCTTGGCGTAAAAAATATTTCATTTTCCTGACAACCCAAAAACGAAGAAATTGTTTGTCGGGCATTATCAAGCTCTTTTTTAGCATTAAATCCGCAAAGATGGAGTGATGACGGATTTCCATAATTTCCGCTTATCATTTCAAGTGCTTTTTTTACAGCTTTATCGCACGGTTTAGTTGTAGCACTGTTATCAAGATAAACGCTCAAATACATTACCCCCATTTTGCATATTTAATCACAGTAATTATACTACATAATCTATCATTTGGCAAACATAAATTGCACTTTTTTTCAGTATATTTATAAATTTTTTGTTAACAATATTTCCAAATGTTTAAAGGAGTGCATTTTTATGGACAAAAAGCCTTTTACAACTCGTCAAAAAGCGAGAATTGTACTATATCTTTCAACACTTATCCTTGTTTTAGGGATATTCAGTATTGTACAGACAGTCAAAGCGAATAGATTTGAGCATGAAGCAATGCTTACAAAACAAATGGCATTGATTGCACTTGATGAAAATCTAAACAACATTTCAACAAATCTTGAAAAAACTATTTATGTGAGTACACCTACAATGTTATCAAAACTTTCTGCAGAACTGTGGCGTGAAGCATCAGGTGCAAAAAACAGTTTATCAATATTGCCTACAGGTGAAACTGCAATAAATAACACCTATAAATTTCTCTCACAAATTGGTGAATTTGTAATGGCACTTGAACGAAAAAGTGTTTCAGGTGAAGCACTGACAAGTGATGAAAGAAAGCAGTTAAAAGAATTACACTCATTCTGCAACACCTTAAAGGAACAAGTTAATCAGATGTGCCATGATATGCAAAACGGAAACATATCTTTTGAAGAACTTAACTCAACACTTATGACCGATAACGATGAAATAAAAAGTCTGGGCAAAGGTTTTGATGACACAGAACAAGCCATGACTGATTTGCCTACACTTATCTACGACGGTCCTTTTTCTGACCATTTGACACAAAGCGAACCCAAGTTCTTAAAGAATTTGAATGATATTGATAAAGAAAAAGCACTTGAAATCGCAAAAAAAGTTTGTCCCGAAGAAAAAGAAAATTTAAGTTTTTCTCACGATGAAAACGGAAATATACCATGTTATGTTTTTAGAGGAGAAAACTGCACTGTAGGCATAACTAAAAAAGGTGGAAAACCTTGTTATATGTTAAGCTCTGAATTTTCGGGTGAAATGCAGATTAATTATAAAGATGCGGTGAGAAATGCAAAACGCTTTCTTGAAAAAATCGGATATGAAGATATGAAAGAAAGTTATTATTTTACAGATGATGGAATATGCACAATAAATTTTGCCGCTACAAACGGAAATACCGTCCTCTACCCCGATTTAATAAAAGTAAGTGTTTGTCTTGAAAAAGGTAAAGTTCTTTCTTTTGACGCAACAGGATATATTTCTAATCACAGTGAAAGAAATTCATTTACGACTGTTTTAACTGTAAAAGAAGCAGAAACAAAACTTAATAATGAACTAAAAGTAATTGATTCCCAACTTTGCATAATTCCAACTGAATGGGCAACAGAAAAACTATGCTATGAATTTCATTGCAAAACAAAGAATGAACAAGAATTGCTGGTATATATTGACTGTGCAACCGGCGAAGAAGACAATATTTTGATTTTGCTTTACAGTGATGGTGGAGTGTTAACAAAATAGTATAAATTGAATTTATTAACAAATAATATAAACACCAATCTTTAAGGAGGTAAAAATATGAAAAAAGCTATTATTGTATCTCTTTTGGTTACTGCGCTCGTTTGTGTATTATTGACAGGTTGTAACAATGCCGAGGATGGAATGATTACCGATAAAAATACAACCTCAAGCACTACAAATGCAGAAAATCAAAACAATACAACAAACAAGAATAACGCTATGGACAATGCTGTGACTGATGCAAGTAATGCAGTCGGCAATGCAGCAAATGGTATTGGTGAAGCTGCATCCGATATTATTGGCGGAGTCGGTGAAGCGGCTTCTGATGCTGCAGACGGTATAGGAAAAAGTTTTAAAGATATGACAAGATAGTAAAAAACCGATGTTCAGCATGAACATCGGTTATATTTTTGCTTTTGTCTTTTCTCCATTCTTTTCCAATTAAAATACCCATACAAATCATTTACAAAAAACACAACAAAACATATTACCACTGAAAGATATGATAAATCTGTAAGAGAAGCTAAAACCCATAACACTATTAACACCAAATCATTAATTGCATATGCTAATGCAAAATAAGGACTTCGTCTGAACGTAAGATAAGAGGCAAGAAAACTTGTTGTAATCGAAAATGTACTGGGAATTAAATTTGCAGTATTGAAATATTTTAAAACAAAATAAAAGACAACTGTAACTACAAATGAAAGGAATATCATTAGCACAGCTTCTTTTTTTGAAATATGATTAACTTTAACCTCAGATTTTTTACCTTTATATGGATTTTTTAGCCATGAAATCAAAGCTATAAATGCAATTGGCATTGACATACAAAGATATGTAATCATTTCTCCATAATAAGCGAAACGATAAGAAATAACACCGTAAATAATACTGAATAATATAGTAAGCAGTTGTCCTAAAGGATTACCCTTTGCATTTAACACAAGAAACGTCGCACCAATGAGTGAAGCGAGAAGTGTAAGGTAATCTTTATCTTTAAAAATTACAAATGTGCCAACAATTATTAATATAGAAGACAGCCATAATCCTATTTCGAATTTTGTAAAATAATTTAATAATCGTTTCATATAATCCCCTAAAAAAATAACATTCACGGTATATCTTCTAAGACCTAATGATATACCTGTGAATGCCATATTTGCATCACACTACCCGGTGGCAGTTGTAAATATTAATTTTGGTGATTTATTTGTTGTTCATCGAGAAGATTATATATTACAAGACCATTTCTGTCAAGGTTTTCACGATATAAATCAACTGCAGAAATCTGACTGTTTTCGTAAGTTTTATAATAATATATTCCTTTGTCAGTATTACAACATGAGGTATATATAGTTTTTTCAAAACTCTCTCCTGTCCGCACACAGCCAAGTCGGAGGCCAAGCGGTCTTAGGAAGA
>JAZNIQ010000056.1:0-10724 GCA_045577555.1 Candidatus Fimenecus sp. | reverse complement strand
GTAAGAGCTTTTCTTGAGCATGGACTTTTCAACGAAGGCTTACCTCAGAAAATATACTATCTCACCTCCTGTTACAGATATGAAAAACCACAGGCAGGTCGTCTTCGTGAATTTCACCAATTTGGTATCGAATGTTTCGGCGCAGGTTCTCCAAGTGCTGATGCAGAGGTTATTTCTCTTGCAAATGAAGTTTTTAATTTCCTTGGAATTAATAATCTTGCTCTTGAAATCAACTCAATCGGCTGTCCTGAATGCAGAAAGCACTACCACAAGGCACTCAAAGAATATTTTGAGCAGTACAAAGGTGAACTTTGCGAAACTTGTTTAGGTCGTCTCGACAGAAATCCAATGCGAATTCTTGATTGTAAGAGCCCAGTTTGCAGTGGTATTGCAGAAAAAGCACCTACTGTTATTGAATTCCTTTGTGATGATTGTAAAAGTCACTTTGAAAGTGTTAAGAAGTATCTCGATGCTATGAATATCCCATACACCGTTAACCCACAGATTGTTCGCGGTCTTGACTATTACACAAGAACTGTTTTCGAATTTGTTTCAAAAGAAATCGGGGCACAGGGTACGGTTTGCGGTGGCGGACGCTACGACGGACTTATTCAAGAAATGGGCGGACAACCCCTCCCCGCTTGCGGTTTTGGTTTAGGCCTTGAAAGACTTCTTCTTTTAATGGAAGCACAAAAGACTCCATTCCCCGACCCCAAAAAATGCGACCTTTACATTGTAAGTATGGGTGAAAATGCAAATATAAAAGCTGCCCAGATTGCAACAGAACTTCGCAACGAGGGTATGTGTGTGCAGTTTGATACAGTGGGCCGTGGCTTAAAGCCACAGATGAAATATGCTAACAAAATTGGCGCATTATACACACTTGTTTTGGGTGACAGTGAGCTTGAAACAGGAAATATTAAACTTAAAAATATGGAGACTGGCAACGAAACAGAAATGACACTTTCTGAATTTGTTGACAATTTCCAATCACTTGTTATTAAAGATGCTATGTCAGGGTTTGAGGCACTTAGTGTTGACGGACTTGATTTATCAACGCTCCTTGGAGGTACAGAATAAATGGATACAATGAACGGATTAAAAAGAACTGACTATTGCGGTACTCTCAATGCTGAATTTGTTGGCAAAGAAGTAACTGTTGCAGGTTGGGTGCAGCGTCGTCGTGACCTTGGTGCACTTATTTTCATTGACCTTCGTGACAGAACAGGCATTGTTCAGTTGGCATTTGATGATAATACGGACAAAGAAGTTTTTGACAAAGCTTTTACTGTTCGTAGTGAATATGTACTTATGGCAAAAGGTATTGTTCGTGAACGTTCTTCAAAGAATAAGGACATCCCCACAGGTGATATTGAAATTGAAGTTAAAAATTTAAGAATTGTTGGTGTGAGTGAAACTCCACCTTTTGAAATCGTTGAAAATTGTCAGACATCAGAGGTAACTCGTCTTAAGTATCGTTACCTTGACCTTCGTCGTCCTGACTTGCAGAAGAACATTCTTCTCCGTCATAAGATTACAAAAATTACTCGTGACTACTTTGATGAGAACGGGTTTATTGAAATCGAAACTCCAATGCTCATCCGTTCAACTCCTGAGGGTGCTCGCGACTTCCTTGTACCATCAAGAATTCATAATGGAAGCTTTTATGCTCTTCCACAGTCCCCACAGCTTTACAAACAACTTTCAATGGTAGCAGGTTTTGACAGATATATGCAGATTGCACGTTGCTTCCGCGATGAAGATTTACGTGCTGACCGTCAGCCTGAATTTACTCAAATTGACCTTGAAATGTCATTTGTAGATGTGGATGATGTTATGGGTATGGGTGAAGGTTATATTCAGAGAGTGTTCAAAGAAGCTATTGGTGTTGACATCCAATTACCGCTTCCAAGGCTCACATACAAAGAAGCTATGGAGCGTTACGGCTCTGACAAGCCTGACACTCGTTACGAAATGGAACTTTGTGACTTGGGTGATATTGTAAAAGGTTGCGGTTTCGGTGTGTTTACATCTGCACTTGAAGCAGGTGGTGCAGTTTACTGTATCACAGCTAAAAATGCTGTTAATACTCTTACCAGAAAAGAAATTGACAAGCTTACAGAATTTGTTCGCGGTATTGGTGCAAAGGGACTTGCATTTGCTCGTCTTATGCCCGACGGTCTTGCATCTTCATTTGCTAAATTCCTTACAGAAGATGAAATGACTGCTCTTCTAAATAAAGCGGGAGCAGAAACCGGTGACGTTGTTCTTATAGTTGCAGATACAAAGAAAAACAGCGTTCTTTCAGTTCTTGGTGCACTTCGTCAGGAGGTTGCAAAGAAACTCGATATTATTCCAACAAACAAATACAATCTTCTTTGGATTACAGAATTCCCATTCTTTGAGTGGGATGACGATGCCGGTACCTTCGTTGCTATGCACCACCCATTCACCTCTCCTATGGATGAATGTTTAGAATATCTTGAAACAGACAAAGCACAGGTTCGTGCAAAGGCTTATGACCTTGTCCTTAATGGGGTTGAATTGTCGTCAGGTTCAATCCGTATTACTGACCCTGTTCTTCAAAAGAGAATGTTTACACTCCTCGGCCTTTCCGATGAAGAAGCTTACGAGAAATTTGGTTTCTTAACAGATGCATTCAAATTCGGTCCTCCACCACACGGTGGTATGGGTATCGGTCTTGACAGACTTGTTATGCAGATGATTGGCGCTGACTCACTCCGTGACGTTATTGCATTCCCGAAACTCCAGAATGCAAGTGAGCCAATGACAGAATGTCCGTCACCTGTTGATACACTTCAACTTGACGAGCTCGGAATTGCAGTTAAAGAAGAAAAGGAATAATCTTATGAAAAAAGGTATAAAAAAATTGAATACTGTACTGTTTTCAGTAATTTTATGCCTTACCTTTACTGTAACGGCTTTCGCAGAAAAAGCAGTTAAGTATTCAAATGAATTAACGGTTACACCAATTCGTATTTTCTTTGCAATACTCGTAATCGTGCTTTTTGTGGTTATGGAAATCGCATTCGAGAAAATCCGTGAAAAACGCGTTGCAAA
Source organism: Candidatus Fimenecus sp. (assembly GCA_045577555.1). Lineage (GTDB taxonomy): Bacteria > Bacillota > Clostridia > Oscillospirales > Acutalibacteraceae > Fimenecus. The sequence goes on along the minus strand of JAZNIQ010000056.1, from coordinate 7,643 downwards.
GCGAAACAGAAAATACGGCAAAAATAAAGAAGAATAAAAAGGTAAAAAAGTAACTGCTTGGTATTCGCCAAGCAGTTTTCTTTTTATTCTTTCTTATCTTATCGCATTATAGAGTGCAGGAATAAACCAACCCAAAATAACAGGAATAACGAAGGCGAAGCCTATTGATGTAAGGAGTGTTAATCCCCACTTTTCAAGTCTTGCACCAACAAAGAATATTCCATACCACGGTGCTACAAGAATTTTGCTAATTGGTTTTGCATCTCCGCTGAAAGAATTATCTTTAACCATCATAACATCCTCAATCTGCGGAAAGAGGTTGGTAAGAAGTGAAATGCCAAGGTAAAGACAGATCCAACCGAATATATCTTCGTATTTTGCAAAATAAATTATTGATGTTGCACCATGACAAAGAGTTATAAATCCAAGCATAAAATTTAAAAAGAATGGAATGAAACAAATATCAAAACTTGGACCTTTTTTCTTAATCAATTCGTGGTCAACATGGGAAAGCATTTCGTTAAACTGAACTACTCTCTCATCCTCAACAGCAACCTTTGCGCTACGACAACACATATGCTCAAAAAATGCATGGAGCATTGCTCCCGGAAGAGTCAATGTTTTAACTATTATATAAATTATACTCATATTAAATCATACCTTCCACTTTCTGCAATTTCCTGAAGTGTGAGTTTGCCTGACTGGTAATCAGTAACATCACTTGTAAACTCAATTGAAGCATCACCATATGCATCAATCTCATCCTGTAATGCCTGGAATGCTTCCTCGTCACCTGTTTCAAGAGCAAGTAATGCATATAAATCTCTTGTCTGAATTGTAAGACCACCGCTCATTGAAAGGTTGTAATAAACTTCACTTATCTCTGCATAAGCTGAATCATAATTCTTTGTCATAATAAGATTCAATGCTTTCTGCAACTGAACCATATATCCGTACTGTGCAACATAAGTTTCACCGTTTGGAAGACTATTGAGCATATCCGTACCCTCATCACAGATGGCAATCGCTTTATCATAATCCTTGTCGCGATAACGGTAAATCAATGACATTACCATATGATATTCCACAGATTCCTCGTTAATTTCTTTAAGCTCATTTGCAAGGTTTTCTGCTTTTTCATATTCACCTATACCTGCATATGTGCTTGCAAGGAGTGAGCCAACAAGAGTTTTCATATATTCAGAAGAATCGGCACAAGCCTGTAAATATCCCGCAATTACCTCAGGTTCTTTACCCATCTCCTGTGCAGCGGCATATTTATACATATTAAGCCAACCCTCATCACAGATATACACAACTTCTGTTCCATCAGGAGTAAAGTCATTTTCGGTTTCATCGTGATATTCTGTTCCCTTTATATAAACTTTTTTACCGGAAAGGTTGTCAAGGTCAGCTATTATATCATCATAATTCTTTTCTGTAACATCAGGATAATTTGCAAGATGTTGCTGTGCAACCATAGCGGATGCCTGCATTCTTTCTGTTTCTACAAGGATATTATCAAGTTTTTTGAACGTGAGAAGTTTTAATGCGAAATCGGGAATGTTTTCATCAATCTCAGTAATTGCAGAATTCATATTTACCATTTTGAAGTTTGCAATTGCTCTTTTTGCATAAAGATTGATGTATGTCTTTTCCGTACCTTTGCTCTCCACAAGTTCAATCGCATCATCATAACTATCCATCGCAGTATAAAGATGGCCATCATTAAATGCCTTATCACCTTGTTTCATTGTGGCAAAAATAGGCATATCAATGGCAAAACAGAAAATAGCACCGATTACAACACCAACCATAACAATTGCAGCAAGGATACCTTTGTAATCATAAGGATAATTTGTCAATGACTCCTCACAATCAGTACAATACTGACTGTCGGGATTTTTTTCTGTTCCGCAAGGTTTTTCGCCACAGTAAACGCAGAGTTTCTTTTGTGACGGTGCCACTTTTTCACCCATGGATACTTTTTGCGGATTGTAACCATCAATTTCTAAATTTTCAAGACCTTGGGAAAGGTTTTCCGCTTCATTTTTTGCTTTTTCAAGTTCTTCTTTAAAAACCTTTGCAAGTTCTTCCATCTCATCCTTAATACTCTCCTGAGTATCTTCGGGTGTAGGATTAGCACCTGAAAGTTTTTCTTTATTTTCGTCCACGGTTATTCCTCCTTATTCGTTAGCACCGCAACATTTCTTATACTTTTTACCGCTACCGCAAGGACATGGGTCATTTCTGCCTACTTTTTCGCCTTTTTTAACAGGACGTTTCTTGTCACTACCATCAGTAGCACCATTTGTTGCAGTAATTTTTGCCGCTTGTTCACGTTTAACATCTTCTTCACTTCTTAAGCGGAAAAGTGTAAGTGTTGTAACCGTTCCTTCGCGGATAAGTGATGTCATTTCGTCGAACATATCAAAACTTTCCATACGGAATGCAACAACAGGGTCTTGTTGTGCATATGAACGAAGGTAAATTCCGCGTTTAAGTTCTTCCATGGCATCAAGGTGGTCCATCCAACGCTGGTCAACATTATGGAGCAAGACTTTACGCTCGAGCTCTGCCATAAGATTTTCACCATACTCGTCATACTTTGCGTTGTATATATCCATTGCCTTGTTGTAGAAATACTCTCTATACTCTTCATTTGTGTTGAATCTGGTTTCAATTCCGTCTTCTGCAAGATACTTAAGTTTATTCACAAGACCTGCTCTGTTCCAATCATCAGATGACTGTGATGCAGGGCAATAGAAATCAACGGTTTCTTCAAAATATCCGTCAAACATTTTAAGAATTGCAGAGTGAATATCAAACCCGTCAAGCACTTGATTACGCTGTTCGTATATCTTCTTTCTCTGTTCATTCATCACATCGTCAAATTTCAGAACATTACGACGAGCAGCAAAGTGGTTACCCTCAACTTTTTTCTGTGCATTTTCTATTGTACCGGAGAATATTTTTGCCTCAATAGGAAGTTCAGCGGCACTCTTGAATGTATCAAGAATATTATAGAAACGGTCACCTGCAAAAAGTCGAAGCAACTCATCTTCTGCAGAAAGATAGAACTTACTGCGACCAGGATCACCCTGACGACCCGCACGACCACGAAGCTGATTATCAATTCTTCGTGATTCGTGACGCTCTGTACCTATTATGAACAAACCGCCTGCCTCACGAACTTTTTGTGCCTCATCTTTAAGTTGTTCCTTATATTTCTGTTCGAGTTCACGATAAATCTTTCGTGCTTCAATAATATCTGTATTATCAGTTTCAGCAAAACCTGTTGCCTCAGCAATAAGTTCATCAGAGAAATCCATTTTTCTCATTTCAGAACGAGCCATATAGTCAGGGTTACCACCAAGGATAATATCTGTACCACGACCTGCCATATTTGTTGCAATGGTAACAGCGCCTAAGGCTCCTGCTTGTGCAATAATCTCAGCTTCTTTTTCATGATACTTCGCATTAAGAACATTATGCTGAATTCCTGCTCTGCGGAGTGCCTTACTTAAAAGTTCACTCTTTTCAATATTTGTTGTACCAACAAGCACAGGTTGGCCTTTTTTATTACATTCCAAAATCTGCTCGATAATTGCCTTAAACTTAACCGCTTCAGTCTTATAAAGAACATCTTCCTCATCCTGACGAATCATCGGTTTGTTTGTAGGAATTTCAATAACATCAAGAGTATAAATTTCCTGGAACTCACCGCTTTCAGTCATAGCAGTACCTGTCATACCTGAAAGTTTTGCATATTGGCGGAAATAGTTCTGGAAAGTAATTGTTGCAAGAGTTTTTGACTCACGCTCAACCTTAACATTTTCCTTTGCCTCAATAGCCTGATGAAGACCGTCTGAATAGCGACGTCCAAGCATAATACGACCTGTAAACTCGTCAACAATGAGAACCTGACCATCTTTTACAACATAATCAACATCGCGTTTCATAACACCGATTGCCTTGATAGCAAGGTCAATATGATGCTGAAGTGTAAGGTTTTCCATATCGGCAAGGTTTTCAACACCAAAAGCTTTTTCTGCTTTTTTGATACCGTTTTTTGTCAAAGATGCTGATTTACCTTTTTCGTCAACTACAAAGTCATATTCTTCCGGAACAATATTTTCAATGCCCTGCTTTGCGTCAACTTCTTTAACAACATACATTTTAAGACGTTTTGCAAATTCATTTGCCACTTTATAAAGTTCGTTGGATTTATCCCCCATACCTGAAATGATAAGGGGTGTTCTTGCCTCGTCAATAAGAATTGAGTCAACCTCGTCAACGATTGCGAAATTATGTCCGCGTTGAACTCTCTGTTCAGCATAAATAACCATATTATCACGAAGATAGTCAAACCCCATCTCGTTGTTTGTACCATATGTGATATCACAAGCATATGCAGCACGTCTTTGTTCACCATCAAGGTCGTGAACAATAAGGCCTACTGAAAGTCCCATAAATCTATAAAGCTTACCCATCCATTCAGAGTCACGACGAGCAAGGTAATCATTTACAGTAACAATATGAACACCTTTGCCTGCCAAGGCATTTAAATATGCAGGAAGTGTTGCCACAAGTGTTTTACCTTCACCGGTACGCATCTCGGCAATTCGTCCCTGATGAAGTACAATACCACCGATAATCTGCACGGGAAAGTGGCGCATATTAAGAACACGAGCAGATGCCTCTCGACAAGCGGCAAATGCCTCGGGAAGAATCTGGTCAAGAGTTTCTCCGTTTTTAAGTCTTTCTTTGAATTCGGGAGTTTTTGCCTGAAGCTCGGCATCACTCAATGCTTTGTATTCATCCTCAAGAGCTAAAACTTGCTTTTGAATTGGAATTATTCTTTTAATCTCTCTTGAAGAATAATCACCAAAAAGCTTTTTAAATAACGACATTTCTATATCTATCCTTTCAGATTTTTGTCATTTTAAAGGGTTTTTGACAACCTTTTGTCATTTGCTTAAACCAACCCATTATATAGTGCTAACATTATATCATACTTTTTGGAAAAAATCATTAATTTTTTGTGAAAATTTTATGTTTTTTCCTTGATTTAAGGTGCTTTTTTTGGTATTCTTAATATGTATATAAATTTCCAAATTTAGTTACATAAAAATCCAATCAAGGAGGAGTAAAAATGACTGATGCAAGAACATTAGCTTACATAAATATGTATGCTGTTCTCGGCACATTGGAAAACCTTTGTGAACTTGATGACAAGGCAAAAGAGATTATTTCAACTCTTGAAAGCCCCATTTCATTAGCTTTCGATGTTAAAGGCGGACCAAGTGCAACACTCACTTTTTCTTCAAACGGATGCCGTATGGAAGATGGTGTCAACAGCAAGTGCGATATTAAGATTCCTGTATCCTCTTGCGAGAAATTCAACAAAATTATTGATGGTGTTGTAACACCAATCCCAACAAAGGGACTTACAAAGGTTAACTTTCTTTTAAAGACCTTTACTGCTCTTACTGACAGACTTACAGAAGTTATGCGACCTTCTGCAGAAGCACTCAAGGACCCTGATTTTTTCCGTCTTAACACACTTTGCACATTCTATACAGTTTCAGTTGCTATTTCACAGATAGGCAATCAGGATGCAATCGGCAAATTCAGTGCATCAAACATTGTTGACGGTGATATCCAACTTGGTATTAAAGATACTGTCTATGCAACTATCCGTGTTAAGGACAATCACCTTATCACAATCAAACAGGCTTCCCCAAAACCTCGTGCAATTATGGAATTCTGTGATATCGAACTTGCAAATGCTCTTTTCGCAGGTACAGTTAACTCAATTGACCATGTGGGCAACGGTAACATTGTTATCCGTGGTCTTATCTCAATGGTTGATAATGTAAACCGTATCCTTGACAGAGTTGCATTGTATCTTGCATAAGGAGGACAACAAAATGAGTAAATTCCCATTATACAATACTACAAAAAGCCGTGAGATGTTCGATAGAGCAACTAAGGTTATCCCATCAGGTATTTACGGTCATTTAGGTCCTGCTGAAGGACAGTGGATTCCCGTTAACAGATGGCCATCTTTCTCAGAAAAAGCTCAAGGTTCATATTTCTGGGACGTTGACGGCAACAGATATATCGACTATATGTGTGCATATGGTCCTAATGTTCTGGGTTATAACGACCCTGACGTTGATGCAGCTGCACTTAAGCAATTAAAACTCGGCAACTGCACAACTGCTCCTGCAAAGGTTATGGTTGAATGTGCAGAAACACTTGTTGACACAGTTGCTTCTGCTGACTGGGCATTCTTTTGCAAGAATGGTTCAGATACTACAACTCTTGCAACAATGGCAGCAAGAGCACATACACATAAAAAGAAAATTATCTTCTTGAAATACTATTATCACGGTGATTTTCCATGGGCACAGAAAATTGACTATCCGGGCATCACTCCTGAAGATGTTGCTAACAACATTATCTGTCCTTGGTTTGATCTTGATGCTCTTCAAAAAGCATATGATGATAACAATGGTGACATCGCAGGTCTGATTGCACAGCCTTATGACCACGGTAACTTTAAAGATAACGAAGTTGCTTCTAAAGAATACTGGCAGGCAGTCCGCAAATGGTGTGACGACCACGGCGTAGTTCTTATTATTGATGACGTTCGTGCAGGTTTCGGTCTTGACCTTGCAGGTTCTGACCATTATTACGGTTTCAAAGCAGACCTTATCTGTTTCTGTAAAGCACTTGCAAACGGCTATAATATGTCAGCACTTTGCGGTGGAGAACATATGAAAGCTACTGTTTCCGGTATCACATACACAGGTTCATACTGGTTGAGCGGTGTTCCATTTGCTGCTTGTGTTGCTTGTATCAATAAAATGAAAGCACTTGACACACCAACAATGTTCCGTCGTCTTGGTACAATGGTTACAGAAGGATTCAAAAAAGCAGGTGCAGAACATGGATTTGATTTGAGAGTTTCAGGTGAACCTGCACTCTTCTATTTAAGAATTGCTAACGATGACAACCTTATGCTTCATCAGGAGTGGGTTGCAGAATGTGTTAACCGCGGTTTGTTCATCACATCTCACCACAACCACTTTATCAACGCTTCTCTCACAGAAGAAGACATTAAGTTGTCAGTTGAAATTGCTGAAGATGCATTCGCAGCAGTTGCTAAAAATCATCCTGAACTCAGAGGCTAATTAAACAAATCATAGCGAAGTGGGACTTCGCTTCTAAATAAGTTTTCTTGGAGGGAAAATTATGGCTAATTTATCAAAAGCAGAATGGCTTGCACTCGAAAAGAAAGCCCTTGAACTCCGTAAGCTCTGCGTACAGACAACAGTCTGGGCAGGAAGCGGACATTTCGGTGGCGGTATGAGTGTTATGGACCTTCTCACAGTTCTTTATCACAAGTATCTCAACATTAAAGTTGACGAACCAAAATGGGATGACCGTGACAGATTTATTCTTTCAAAAGGTCACGCAGCAATCGCTTATGCTCCTGTTCTTTGCGACAAGGGATTTAACGATGTTGAAATGCTTAAATCATTCAACCTTTCAGGTTCAAAAATGGGTATGCACCTTGACTCAAACAAAGTTGTAGGCGTTGACGCTTCAACAGGTTCTCTTGGTCACGGCCC
>JAZNIQ010000055.1:0-11217 GCA_045577555.1 Candidatus Fimenecus sp. | reverse complement strand
GTCGAAAAAATCCTTGCATCTAATGAAATTATGGTTTTAAAAAAGGCTAAACAGGGCAGAAAAAAGGTTGAAAAAGAAGTTAACATCAAAGAACATATCAAATCATATGACTTAACTGACGAAAATGGCAGACTTATACTCAACACAGTTTTATCTTCAGGTACAAGTGTCAATATAAACCCAATGCTTTTGATTGGGGCATTAGTAAAAGATACTGCAACAGATGAAACGGATGTTGATATAATCAAGGTGCAGTCATTCACAGAAAATATGGAGATTTTTAGATAATCGATGGCAACGTTATTAGTTATTATAATTTTTATTACATATGTTGGTCTTGGAATTCCCGACTCATTGTTCGGTACAGCCTGGCCAGCAATTTATACAGAATTTGATTTACCTATTTCTTATTCAAACTTTGTAACAGGGTTAATGTATATTGGTACAATAGTTTCAAGCCTATTAAGTGCAAGACTTACAAAAAGATTTGGAACTTCATTGGTTGTGGCATTAAGTACTGCACTGACTACTCTTGCTATATTTGGATTTTCAATCTCTGAAAATATGTTTATGTTGTGTCTGTTCTCAATTCCTTTAGGACTTGGCGCAGGTGCAATTGATAATGTATTAAATTCTTATGTTGCACTTAATTACAAGGCAACCCACGTAAATTTCTTGCATTGCTCTTACGGTGTGGGTGTAACACTCAGTCCCTTTTTAATGTCACTTGCACTAAAAAACAGCAATGATTGGCAGGGCGGATACAAAACAATGTTTTTCTTCCAACTTGCCCTTACGGTAATGTGCTTTTTATCAATTCCGATATGGAAAAAGGTAAAAGAGCAAAAAATGGAGGAAGAAGAAACACGAGTTGTTTCAGTTTCTGAACTTATAAAAATTCCAATAGTAAAATGGAGTCTTGTGATATATTTTGGTTCTTGTGCAGTTGAATCTGTTTGTCTTGCATGGGGTAGCACATTCCTTGTTAATTCAAAAGGCGTCACTCCCGATAAAGCAGCAGGTATGATTACGTTTTATTTTATTGGAATGACAGTTGGCAGATTTTTGTCAGGACTTCTTGCAAATAGAGTGTCACCTAAAAAGATTATTGTTTTAGGTGAAGCAGTTGTTTTGATTGCGATTATTCTCACATTTTCAGATAATCCTGTAATTGCAACTGTAGGTTTAACAATGATAGGTCTTGGTAATGGTCCTGTGTTCCCCAATATGACACATCTAACACCAATACATATGGGTAGGGACATTTCACAATCTTTCATAGGACTTCAAGGTGCAATTTCATATGGCAGTATTCTTATTTCACCAATAACGTTTGGTTTGCTTGCGCAAAAAATATCAACGGATATTTTCAGCATATTTCAGATTGTTGCTTTAATAATTACAATGATTGCAACTATTATGATGCTGAAACATTCAAAGTCAACTCAACCAACGGTTGTAAAATAAAAAATCAACTTTTATTACATTTACTTTTTGCATTTTTACACATACAATGCAGTTGAACCGGTTCAAAATGAATTAAGGAGAGATAAAAGTGGAAAAAACAATTGGTAAGAAACTTTATGAATTAAGAAAACAATCAGGATTTACTCAGGATTATGTTGCAGAAAAGCTTGGCGTATCAGCACAAGCAGTATCTAAATGGGAAAATGATATTGCATGTCCGGATATTATGACATTACCCAACATTGCAGAGCTTTATGGTATTACAGTTGACGAGCTTTTCAAAAATGAAGAAATTCAATCAAAAGTTAAATACGAGAAGTCAGAAAAAGTCAATGAAGGTGAACTTGTTTTAAGAGTATATGTTGATACTGTCCAAGGTGATGATATTAAAGTTAATCTTCCATATCTTCTTGTGAAAGAACTTATCAATGTTGGTAAGAACATATCTGGAATTGTTGCAGGTATAGATTTGAGTAGTGTTGATTTTGAAAGCATTTTCAAAATGGTTGAGATGGGTGTGCTTGGTGAAATTGTTACTGTAGAAACACAGAATGGTGATGATATACGGGTGGTAGTTGAAAAATGAAAGTCGTATTTCCAATTAACCAAAATACAAAACAAATAAGAATGCCTAATGCCCTTATTTTTAATAGATTTACATTTTGGTTATTAAGATTGATTTTTGGACTCAGGTTTTATCCGTTAATCAGAATTAAATATAAAGAGATAAAACTATTAATAAAAATGTTAAAAGGATATAAAAATTTTGAAATCGTTAGTATAAATACAAGACAGGGAGAAAAAGTTGTTATTTGTCTTTGAAACTTTTTTCAAAAAATACTTGCTTTTTCTATTGACTTGTGATATTATATTTGAGCATTTGCGGTAGTCCGCAACAAAATAACTATTATCTCGGGTGGTCCTCTGCTGAACTTCGGTACGAACACTTGAAAAAATTTTATCGGAGGTTAGTTATGGACGCATTAAAATTGATGACAGAGGGTCTTGTTAAAGAAGCAAACCCAGCAATCAGAGTCGGTGACGTTGTTAAAGTACACGTTAAGATTCGTGAAGGCGAAAGAGAAAGAATTCAGGTATTTGAAGGAACAATCATTGCTCGCAAGGGCGCTGGCGTTTCAGAAACTTTCACAGTACGTCGTGTATCATACGGTGTTGGTGTTGAAAGAGTATTCCCTGTAAATTCACCAAACGTTGCAAAGGTAGAAACTGTTAGACGCGGTCGCGTTCGTAGAAGCAAACTCTACTATCTTCGTGACAGAGTTGGTAAGGCTGCTAAAGTTAAAGAGCAGATATAATCTAATCGTCAAAATGCAAACAAGGCAGAGAGTAATCTCTGCTTTTTGTTTATCAAAAGGAGAATGATTTATGGACTGGACCGAGATTAAAATTCACATAGATGCAGAAAATATTGACCGTGCGGCAGATATTGCAAGTATGGCTGTACCATATGGTATTTATATTGAAGATTACAGAACACTTGAACAAGAAGCATGGGAAATTGCTAACATAGACCTTATTGACGAAGAACTTCTAGCAAAGGATAGAACAAAAGGCTGTGTTCATATTTATATTTCACCTGAAGAAAACTATAAAGAGGCAATTTCATTCTTAACAGAAAGATATGAATGTGAAAATATACCACATATTATTGAGTTCAAACCCTGTAAAAATGAAGACTGGGAAAATAATTGGAAAGAATATTTTAAGCCTATGAAAATAGGTGAAAAACTACTTATTCGTCCTCTATGGATTGATGATTATGATGCAGATGGCAGAGCAGTGCTAAGCATTGAGCCTGGTCTTGCATTTGGTAGTGGCGGACATAATACTACCAGACTCTGTCTTGAAACACTCGAAAAACATATTAAATCAGGTGATAGTGTACTTGACTGTGGTTGTGGTAGTGGCATCTTATCTGTCGCATCACTTTTAATGGGTGCTGACAATGCAACAGGTGTTGACATTGATAAACTTGCTGTTAAAACTGCAATTGAAAATGGCAAGGTAAACGGCTTTGAATCACCAAAATACAATATTCTCAACGGAAATCTTGTGGATAAAGTAACAGGTACTTTTGATGTTATTGTTGCAAATATTGTTGCGGACATTATTATCCTTTTTTCATCACAGGTAGGAGATTTTTTGAAGGATGACGGTGTCTTCATCACATCGGGTATTATTGAGCCACGTGAAGAAGAGGTAACAAAAGCCTTCCACGATAATGATTTTGAAATTATTGAGAGATATGAAGATGGTGGATGGCTCTGCTTTGTATGTAAAAAGAAATAATCTTCTTAAAGGCAGGATTTGATTTTCCTGTCTTTTTTATATTGAAAAAAATAAACAAATACAATATAATTAAAAAAATAAGGAGAGATGCTTTATGAAAATATTTACATCAATTTCACTTGTTATATCAATTCTTTTAACACTTTTAGGTGTTGGTGTTACTCAACCTGATATTAAACCTTTAACAGACTACAACTATGAGAATTCTTACGAGATGAGTATGCTTTCTGTTAATAAATCAGGAAAAGTTGTCAATGAAGATGGTGATGGAATTGTCCTTAAAGGTGTGAATCTGGGTAACTGGCTTTTATGGGAAACTTGGATGGGATTTGTGACTGAGTACACTCATGATTGGGCACATTACGACACTCTTGAGGTGTTAACAGAGCGTTTTGGTGTGGAAAAAACTGCCGAAATAGAAAAAACGTTTATGGATAATTTCATAACTGAAAGTGACATTGCACAAATTGAAAAACTTGGGTTCAACTGTGTTCGTGTACCATTCTGGTACCGTAATTTTATGAATGAAGACGGCACGTGGCTTACTGCTAATCATAATGATAATCCGGGATTTAAACGAATTGATTGGCTTATTGAAAACTGCGAAAAATACGGGATCTATATTATCCTTGATATGCACGGTGCACCTGGTGGACAAAGTAAAAACCACAGTACAGGTAAGGCAGGTCGAAATGAACTTTACGAAGTTAAAAGTAAAATGGATACTTGCATTAAGCTTTGGAAAACTATTGCCCAAAGATATAAAGACAATGAAATAATTGCAGTTTATGACCTGTTAAATGAGCCACAGAATAATGGCGGATACAGCGGTGATTATTCCTGGGAGGCAGGAAGTGAAGAAGCTACGACACGGACAAATAAAGCTTATGACATTCTCTATAAAGCCATCAGAGAGGTTGATGAAAATCATATAATTGCATTTGAGGGAATATGGTCAACTGATGTTTTACCGAATCCTAAAGAAATGGGATATGAAAATGTAATGTATCAACTCCATATCTATGACACATCAACGGATATGATTATTTATCGTGTTAATGAACTCAAAAAAATACGTGCTAAATGGGACGTTGCTGTTTATAACGGTGAATATAACAACGGTGAAAATGAGTATTTTGCCCAAATGCTTTATAAACTCTGTAAAATCAATCGCACAAAGTGGAATTACAAAACATATAATGCAGGCAGTCAGTGGGGATTGTTCAATCAAAAAGTAAGTCGAATTGACATTAAAACTGCCTCTTATGAAGAAATAATAGCTTATATCCTTGAAATTGCATCAACAAATACTTTTGCATTTAACGATGTTGAAATGAGTAAATTACTTTAATTCTATTGCGAAATTCACTTCAAAGTGATATAATTTTATGGATAAATTTTCAAAGTCTGGAGTTGGAATATTTGGATATACAGGCAATTAAAAAAGTAATTCAGAATGGTAATGCTGTGTTGGGTATCGAAATGGGTTCAACACGAATTAAAGCTGTCTTGATAGATGAAAAGCATAATCCTATTGCATCTGGAAGTCACGGTTGGGAAAACCGTTTTGAAAATGGTGTGTGGACTTATCATCTTGACGATGTCTGGACAGGTCTTCAGGATGCTTATAAAAATCTTAAAGATAATGTTTTTGAAAAGTATGGTGTTAAGCTCACAAAACTAAAAGCTATGGGTTTTTCTGCTATGATGCACGGCTATCTTCCATTTGATAAAGACGGAAAACAACTTGCCGAGTTCAGAACATGGAGAAATACAATTACTGAAAAAGCATCATCAGAACTTACAGAACTTTTTAAATTCAATATTCCACAGCGTTGGAGTATTGCACATCTATATCAGGCAATCTTAAACCAAGAAGAGCATATTTCAAATATTGATTTTTTAACAACACTTGAGGGCTATGTTCACTGGATGCTCACGGGTAAAAAAGTAATCGGTATCGGTGAAGCGGCAGGTATGTTCCCGATAGATAGCACTAAAAATTGCTACGACGAAAAAATGGTTGAGCAGTTTAATGCTTTGGTAAAACAAAAAGGATATTCTTTCGATTTACTTCAGCTTCTTCCTGAAATTTTGCTTGCAGGGGACCTTGCAGGGACACTTACAAAAGAGGGTGCTCTTTTACTTGACCCTACAGGTGAGTTAGAATCAGGTTGTCCTCTTTGCCCACCGGAAGGTGACGCTGGTACAGGAATGGTTGCAACAAATAGTGTTGCGGCAAAAACAGGTAATATTTCAGCCGGTACATCAATATTTGGTATGATTGTTCTTGATAAAGCACTTTCAGATGTTTATACAGAAATTGATATGGTTACAACACCAACTGGAAAACCTGTCGCAATGGTGCATTGTAACACTTGTACATCTGACTTAGATGCTTATGTTAAACTTTTTGCTGAGGTTTTGACAAATAGTGGTGTCGAAGTTAATAAACCTGCTCTTTATGATATGCTTTATTTAGAAGCACTTAAAGGTGATGCAGACTGTAACGGTATTATCAGTTTCAACTACTATTCAGGTGAGCCTGTAACAGACACAGCAGAAGGAAGACCGTTACTTGTCAGAATGCCTGACAGTAAATTTAATCTTGCAAACTTTATGCGTGCACAACTTTATGGCACAATGGCAACACTTCGCCTTGGTATGAATATTCTTTTTGATAAAGAAAATGTTCAAATTGCAAAGTTGCTTGGCCATGGTGGTCTTTTCAAAACACCCGTTGTCGGACAAAAACTTATGGCGGGTGCTCTTAATACTCCTGTTGCAGTTATGGAAACAGCAGGTGAGGGTGGTGCTTGGGGTATTGCTCTCCTTGCGGCTTATATGGCAAACAAAGGTAAAGAATCACTTGAAGAATACCTTGATAATAAAGTCTTTGCAGAGTATAAAGCAACTGTTATTGAGCCTGATAAGGCAGATGTCGACGGTTTCAATGAATATATTAATAGATACGAGTCTGCAGTTGCAGTTGAAAAATCTGCAATTAACACTCTTAAATAAAGGAGAAAAATATTATGAGTTTAAAAAATTATGAATTTTGGTTTGTTGTTGGCAGTCAGTTCCTTTATGGACCTGAAGTTTTGGAAACGGTTGCATCTCGTGCACAGGAAATGGTTGATGAACTTAATGCATCAGGTACACTTCCTTGTAAAGTTGTTTATAAAGTAACTGCAAAGACAAATAAAGAAATTACAGATGTTGTAAGAGAAGCAAACTATGACAAAAAATGTGCGGGTATCATTACATGGTGTCACACATTCAGTCCATCAAAAATGTGGATTAATGGTTTTGTGGATTTACAGAAACCATATTGTCACCTTGCAACACAGTACAATGTTGAAATTCCTAACGATGAAATAGATATGGACTTTATGAATCTTAATCAAGCTGCTCACGGTGATCGTGAACACGGTTTTATCGCAGCTCGTCTTCGTATGCCTCGTAAGGTTATTGCAGGTCATTGGACAAAGGATTCAGTACGTACTCGTCTTGGTGACTGGATGCGTTCAGCAGTTGGTGTTGCAGTAAGTAAAGAACTTAAAGTTATGCGTTTTGGTGACAATATGCGTGAAGTGGCGGTCACTGAGGGCGATAAGGTTGAAGTTCAGGCAAAACTTGGTTGGCAGGTTAATACTTGGGCAGTTGGTGACCTTGTAAAAGTTATGAATGATGTAACAGATGCAGAAATCGATGCCATTATGGATGTATATAAGGCAGAATATGATTTTGCAACTGATAACGTTGAAGCAATTCGTTACCAGGCTCGTGAAGAAATTGCAATGAAAAAAATGCTTGATGCAGAGGGTTGTATGGCATTTTCAAACACATTCCAGGACCTTTACGGTATGGAACAACTTCCCGGACTTGCTAGTCAGCACCTTATGGCACAAGGCTATGGATATGGTGGTGAAGGTGACTGGAAAGTTGCTGCTATGACTGCTATTATGAAGGCAATGGCAGAGGGCAAAAAGGGTGGTACTGGCTTTATGGAAGACTATACATATCACCTCGTTGAGGGTGAAGAATACAGCCTTGGTGCACATATGCTTGAGGTTTGTCCTTCAATGGCAGCCGATAAACCACGAATCGAAACACATCATCTTGGAATTGGTATGAATGAAAAAGACCCTGCTCGTCTTGTGTTTGAAGGTAAAGCAGGTAGTGCTATTGTTGTTAGCCTTGTTGATATGGGTGGTCGTCTTCGTCTTATCTGTCAGGATATTGAATGTGTTAAACCTATTATGGAAATGCCAAATCTTCCTGTTGCTCGTGTAATGTGGAGAGCAATGCCGGACCTCGAAACAGGTATCGAATGTTGGATTACAGCAGGTGGTGCTCACCATACTGTTTTAAGTTATGACGTAACTGCAGAGCAGATGAAAGATTGGGCAAATATGATGGATATTGAATTCGTTCATATCAATAAAGACACAACAGTTGCAGGACTTGAAAAAGACTTGTTCCTTGCTGACCTTGCTTGGAAATTAAAATAAGGAGCAGATTTATATGCTTGAACAGTTGAAAAAAGAAGTATATGAGGCAAATATGCTCTTGCCGCATTACAAACTTATTACATTTACCTGGGGTAATGTTTCAGGTGTTGATAGAGAAAAAGGTTTAATGGTCATTAAACCGTCAGGCGTTGAATATGATACAATGAAAGCTGATGATATGGTAGTTGTTGACCTTAAAACAGGGAAAAAAGTTGAAGGCGAATTGAATCCGTCATCTGATACAGATACTCATGTTGCACTTTACAATGCATTTCCTCATATCGGTGGTGTTGTTCATACACATTCACGCTGGGCAACAACGTTTGCACAGGCAGGTATGGGCATTCCCGCACTTGGAACTACTCATGCTGATTATTTTTATGGAGAAATTCCTTGTACGCGTAAAATGACAGCCCGTGAAATTAATGGTAAGTATGAACTTGAAACAGGTCTTGTAATTACTGAAACATTTGAAAAAATCAATCCTGATGAAATTCCATCAGTACTTGTTCATAGTCATGGACCTTTTTCTTGGGGAACAGACCCATTCAATGCAGTTCATAATGCTGTTGTACTTGAAGAACTTGCATTTATGGCTTGGCATAATCTTATGATGAATCCTGAAATCAAGCCAATGCAACAGGAATTACTTGATAAACACTATCTCCGCAAGCACGGTGCTAATGCATATTACGGACAGAAAAAGTAAAATTAACGGGTACTCAAATTGAGTACCCGTTTATTAATGCTTATTTAATTATTAACCATAAACATAAATTCAAAATTAAAAATATAACATTCATCACTGTAAATGCAAATATGTATTTTCCTGTATTTATTTTTTCTTTGGTTATGAATTTAAATGAAATCAAACTTGCCATTGATGCAATTAACGTGCCAAGTCCGCCCAAATTAACACCAACAAGTAATTGATGAGCATTTTCGGTAAATTTTGATAGCAGAATTGCCGCAGGTACATTTGAAAATACCTGACTTGAAATAATACCAACTAAAACTTCGTTTCCGTTAACAATACTTTTTAAAAACTCATTGATTGGTTTTATTTCTCCAAGATTTCCAATGAAAATAAATAAGAAAATGAAAGTAAAAAGCAAGCTGTAATCAACCTTCAAAATAACTTTTCTATCAAATATTATTAATACTGCAAGAGTGATAAAAAAAGTAAGTATATAGGGAATTACGCGTAAAACAGTTAATAATGATAAAATAAAGAGAGTTAAATAAACCGCAATATGTAATATAGAAAAATTAAAGATAATTTCATTTTCTTTTATATCAATTTTCTCTTTTCCGGCAAAAAGACAGGAAATCACAACTAGTATAAACGAAAGTAAAGCGTAGGGGAGAATGGCACAAATAAAATCACCCATACCCATGTTGAAAGCAGAGAATAAATATAAATTTTGTGGGTTACCAATAGGAGTGAGCATACTACCAAGGTTTGCCGCAATGGTTTCAACTGTTACAATCCATATAAGTTTATTCATCTTATTTGAAAGTTTTAATGCTGTAACAGTAAATGGTACAAATGTAATCAAAGCAACATCGTTAGTAATTACCATTGAAGAAAAAAAGCAGAGTAAACTTAAAATCAAAGAAATACCTGTTATACTCTTTACTTTTGAAAGCATCTTTTCAGCAATATACTTAAATATTCCAAGACTGTTAAGCCCGGCCATAACAGCCATTAAACAAAATAGTAAACTTAGTGTGCGGAAATCAATATATTCAATATACCCTTTGTTTGGTGCTACAAAAAATGCTGAAACAATTGCTAATGCAAATGCTAATATCAGAACAATTTCATTTTTAATAAATTCTCTAATTTTTGTCATATTATATCTCTTTCATTAATTTGTAAAACTCACCGTATTCATCTTTTCCGTCAAAAAGGATATTAGTAAAACCCTTATTTCTATAAAGATGTAAAGCACATACATTGTCTTTATCAACTCCAATGGTGGCTTCTTTATATCCCATATTTTTGATTTCTTGTAAAATGTAATCAATCAGTATTCCACCGATGCCTTGGTTGCGATATTCTTTTTTAACAATAAGATGCGAAATATAAATTCTTTTTTGGGGAATTGTGTAGTCGTTATCGTTCATATCAAAAACATATGCAATTTCACCAATGAATTCATCATTAATTTTGTATATAAAAACTACTCGGTTTCCGTTTTCAATTTCATTTCGGAATTTATCAGTAAATTGATATTTTTTCATATCCCAGATATTATTGCATTTTTTATAGTCTTCGATATTTAACTTTTCAATTATAAAATCCTTCATTTAATTGCCACCTTTTTGAGATATTATAACATTAAATAACATAAAAGCAATAGTAAGGGTTATTTCAAATTTCATTGACAAAGAAATTATCAAATGATAAAATATACAAGATAAATATGGAGATGTACCCAAGTGGTTGAAGGGTCCGCACTCGAAATGCGGTAGGTCGTTAATAGCGGCGCAAGAGTTCAAATCTCTTCATCTCCGCCAAAAAAAGAATCCATCAAATAAGATGGATTCTTTGCTTTATATATGGTCTTTATATCTTTCTGCTGTGATTATGCCGTCTTCAACATTAAATTTGCAGATTCTTGCATTTCGTGCGTCAAAAGCACTTGCATTAAGTCCGTCATCATAGTCACGTGCATGATAAATTGCATACCACTGATCGTCTTCTTTAATCATAGAATGATGACCTGTGCCTTCTTCAAATTCGTTTGCATTTAGTACAGGATGATATGTGTTATCATCAGGATATTTTTCAAATTTAACCTTTGTAAGGTCAGTTTCGTTAGTTTTTGCTCTTGCATAACCTATGTAATATGTAGGTTGCTCAAAACAGTTAAGTCGGAGGCAAGGCGGTCTTAGGAAGACAATGTCATAAATCAACTCC